>CAVEDI010000153.1:0-2534 GCA_963614405.1 Oscillospiraceae bacterium
GCTGGTCAGCGCCGCCAACGCACCGACCATAAAGCCATTGCGGCGACCAAGCGTCGCCCCCGCGATAATGGCGATGGCACTCACGGGTTTAAAGTCGGGAATGGGGCCAAACAAGATGCGCCCCGCCGCGGCCAATGCTGCCAGAACCAGCGTGGGCATAATCTGGCGCAAACCCGGACGAGATGCCTCGTAACCCGCAAAGAACAGCGCGAGCACCAGCGCCACCACAACCAGCATGGCCAATGCTGCCTGCTCAACACCCGACAGCAACGCGGCAGCCATCACCGCCGGCACCGCCAACAACAGCGGGACCTCCAGTTTTGCAAGCAAGCGCGCGACGCGATAATCCGTCATCCCATCACGCCCTATAAAACACGTTATCGGCAAAGAAGTCGGCCGGCGGCTCCATGCAGGCAATCTCGCCGTCAAACATCATGACGACGTCGTCGGCTACCTGCTCGGCAAAGTCCAAATCGTGCGTAGCCATGATGACGGTGCCGCCAGCCTTCGCATGGTCACGCAGGGCGCGGGCGATGATGCGGCGGCTGAACAGGTCTAGACCCTTGGTGGGCTCATCGAGCAATAGCAGTTCGGGGCCGATTAGCAGCAGTTTTGCCAATGCAAGCAGTTGACGCTGCCCGCCCGAAAGATCGTACGGATGGCGTCCATCCAGACCCGACAACCCCAAGCTCGCCGCACGCTCCCGCGCCAAGTTCTCGTCATATCCGCAGATCGAGGCCCATTCCATCAGCTCATCGCGAACCGTCTCGGCAACCAGCAATGCTTTGGGATTCTGAGGCAGCAGCGCCGCCGAGGCCGCTCCGCGCACCATGCGGCCGCGCTGCAGCTTGGCGGTCTTCGCCAGCACCGAGAGCATCGTCGACTTGCCGCAGCCGTTACCGCCAACAACCGCATGCACCGCACCGGCCGAAAACGACGCATCGAGCCCACGCAACACCCAGCCGGACGCTCGATCGTAGCGAAACCAGCCTTCCGACAGGGTGGTAGCCGACCCGCCGTGCATTTTTTGGAGTATTCTGCTTCCATCCGTGCGCGAGAAGGCTTCCGAGCCGTTCTCGAGCGACGTTTGCGCCACAAATTCGGACGATTTGTCCAATTCCGAACTTTTTTTCGCGCTCGATACGTCCCCGGGCGGCTCCAGAGAACCCAAATTGTCCTCACGCCTGCTGAATACTCCGTTTTTTGCACATCGGATGGCACCCCACCCCAACATGTCATCGGAAAACAGCGATTCTCGGCGTCCCAAAGAAGACACATCCGCCACCTCGCGCACGCGACCGCCCTCAATCCGGTACGTACACGTCGCATACTCGAGCATCGGCCGCGGCTGATGCGTCGCCACAACAACCGTGCAGCCCAGCTCGCGATTCACACGAAACAGCGCGTGCAGGAAATTCTTCTCCGCAACCGGATCAAGCTGAGACGTGGGCTCGTCGAGCAGCAGCACGCGCGGGCGCAACGCCAGAACGGCCGCCAACGACAGCAACTGTTTGCGACCACCCGAAAGCGTGTCAGTATCGCGGTGAAGCCAATCTTCCAGCCCAAAGAAATAGCTGGTCTCAGCTACGCGACGGCGCATCTCATCACGTGCTAGCCCCAAGTTTTCCAGGCCAAACGCCATCTCGTGCCACACGGTTTCGCACACGATCTGGTTCTCGGGATCCTGGAACACATAGCCCACGCGCTCCGCCGATGCCCGCACATCCATGTCGGCGACGGGCTCGCCCAGCACGCGCAGCTCGCCGGAGCGCGTACCCGCCGGCGCGATCTCGGGCTTGAGCAGCGACAGCAGCGTCGACTTGCCCGAACCGGTACCGCCAACAAGCAGTGCAAACGCACCTTGGGAAACACGCCAATCAAGCCCCTCGAGCACCGGTGCCTCGGCCCCGGGATAGGCAAAACTAAGGCCTCGCACCTCAATCGCCGGCGCGGCCGAGCCATATGCCACACCCGCCGCCGAGCTCCTATCCAACCGAGCCATCAGCCAAACCTCTTCTCATCAATCGCGTGCGACGCGCAAGGCAGCATCATCCAGGCAGCGTACACGACATAGCCCAGCCACGGCGCCGGCACCGATAGTTGCGGGTAAAACGAATACTGCATCGTCGCAGTCCACGCCACTGCCGTCGTGGCCATGCCAAACAGCGCAAGTCCAACCAGCGCGGCAACATCGCCGCGCCCCAGCCGATACCGCGCATACGTCGTTCGACGCGTCGCGGCGCCCCACCCACGGGAGCGCATGGCGTCCGCGCGCTCCAGCGAATCTTCCATGCCCCAGCCCATCAACACGCTCGACGCCCGCAGGCGCGATCGCACGGGATCGGTGGGCGCGCGGCCCGGCACATCAATCGCATCCTGCACCGCCAGCACCGTACGACCGCGGCGTAAAAACTGCGGGATAAGCCTCATGCACATCGAGATCATGAGCGCAATCACCGGTGCGGCATTGCCCAGCAGCGCGAGCACCTTGTCGTATTCGAGCATCGACGCCGCGGCCTCAAACCACAGCACGC
>CAVEDI010000154.1:0-4239 GCA_963614405.1 Oscillospiraceae bacterium
CGCTCCCCGCTCTCTGTAGCATGCGGACGGCCGACTACTCGTCCCCATCAACGCTTATGCGGAGTATGCTAGCACGTTCCGCGCCGGCGAAAAACCCTCAACACTGGTTTTATACGTTCGAAATTTCTCGCTATTACAGCCCTTCTCTAGGAGCAAAATACCTGAAAGCACTCTATCGAACGAAAGAAGGCACCTATGCGCACGATTGGAATGAGCGACTACACCGTTGGCGAGGATTGCTTTACCGAGCTGCCCGCCGCACTGGCGGAGTACGGCGCGAAGAAAGTCGCCATCATTGGCGGCAAGCGAGCACTGGCTGCAGCGCTGCCGGGCATCGAGGCGGCGCTTGAAGGTACCGACGTCGAGATTCTGGAGACGCGCGTCTACGGTACCAACAGTACGCGCGCCAATATCGCCAAGGTCGTAAACTCCCCCGCCTGCCAGGAAGCCGACGTGCTCATCGCCTGCGGCGGCGGCAAGGCGCTCGACACCGTGAAGACCGCAGCCATCGAGCTCAAGAAGATCGTCTTTACGGTCCCGACGATCTGTTCCAACTGCTCCGCCGCAACCGCCATTGCCGTCGTGTACAACGACGACGGCTCGCTCGAGGGCTATTCGTACCCCAACCGACCGGCGCACATCTTCATCAACCCCAAGATCATCGCCGAGGCACCGGCAGAATACTTCTGGGCCGGCGTGGGCGATGCCCTGTCTAAGCAGCCCGAGGTCGAGTACGCCACGAGCGCCGGCAACTTAGAGCACACCGCCGGTCTTGGCCTGGCGCTCGCCCACACCTGCTCCGAGCCGCTGTTTACCTATGGCGTGCAGGGTCTTGAGGACGTGCGCCAGGATCAGTCGACCGAGGCCGTCAAGCAGATCGCGCTCGACATCGTGGTCAACACGGGCTACGTCTCCAACCTGACCAACCAAAACGATTACTACTACAACTCGAGCGTGGCACACGCGTTCTACAATGCGACGTGCAGCATTCCGCGCGAGGGAACCTATCTGCACGGGGAGGTCGTGAGCTTGGGCGTGCTCGTCCTGTTTGCCTATACGGGCGATACCGAGAACCTTGAGCGCTACGCCGCCTTTAACAAGCAGATGGGCCTGCCCGTGACGCTTGAGCAGGTCGGGCTTTCCGAGGCCGATATCCCTGCCCTGTGCGAATACGCGCACGCCACCAACGAGTGGAAGCAGGGCAACCCTGAGCCCTTCACCGACGAAAAGTTCGCCGCCGCCATCAAGGCCGCCAACGCCTACGGCCACACGCTCTAGGCCTAGCCAAAACCACCACAAGGGAGCAGTGCCCTTGTGGTGGTTTTTTATTGCTCCAGCATGCTGGGGTCGAACTCGCTAACCGGGATCACACGATAACCGTGGCGGAGCAGTAAATCAACGAAGACGCCGTTGCCCGCCGTGAGGGTGCCACTGAATGTTCCGTCGTAGATGAGGCTCGCGCCGCACGAGGGACTACGGTCCTGCAGGATGCACGCGGCGATCTCTTCCGGCCCACCCGCCTGCTCGCACATGTCGAGCGCACGTTGGGCGCCTAGGCGAAATTCCAGGTCAACGGACACGCCCTCGCAGGTACGGACCTCGCCGTTCACAATCTCGGACGGCTTGCGCGGCGTGGGCAGGCCCCCAAAGACCTCAGGGCACACCAAGAGGACCTCGGTCCCTGTACGCTCGCAGGCCTCGACCAACTCGCGATGATAGTTGTCGAGCCCGTTATACTTGCAGCTCTCGCCCATCAAACAGGCACTCACCACGATCTTCATTTCCATCCCCCTCAAGCAAAACGCCCCATTTGAGAAAGCTGCTCAAATGGGGCGTCGGCGTTTACTGGCTCGGCCGCGGCTTTACTGCTGCTTTGGCATCAGCGGATTCTCGCGCGTGAGGAGATTCATGAACTCCTCGCCCGTGATCGTCTCCTTCTTGTACAGATAACGAGCCAGCTCGTGGAGCTTGAACTTGTTCTCCTTCAGGATCTGCAGGGCGCGGTCGTGCGCATCCTCGATCAGCTTGGCGACAATCGCGTCCACGCGCTCGGCCGTACCGGGGGCGCAGGTGAGCGACGTGTCCTGGTTGAGGTACGCATTCTGAACGGTACCGAGTGCCATCATGCCAAACTCATCGGACATACCAAAGCGCGTCACCATGTTACGGGCGAGCTTGGTGGCCTGCTCGATATCGTTGGCGGCGCCGGTCGTCATCTCGCCAAAGATGAGCTCCTCGGCTGCACGGCCACCGCAATAGACGGCGAGCTTGTCCAGGACCTCCTGGCGCGTGGTCAGGAAGCGCTCATCCTCCTCGACCTGCATGGTGTAGCCCAGAGCACCGCTCGTGCGCGGCACGATGGTGATCTTCGTGACCGGTGCAGAGCCCTTCTGGCGGGCGGCAACGATGGCATGGCCGATCTCGTGGTAAGAAACAACCTGCTTCTCGTGGTCGGACAGCACCGTGGACTTACGCTGCTGGCCGGCGATGACGACCTCCACCGACTCCTCAAAATCGTCCTGCGTAGCGCGCTTGCGGCCCTCACGGACGGCACGCAGGGCGCCCTCGTTGATGATATTGGCCAGGTCAGCGCCCGAGGCACCGGGCGTGGCGCGGGCAATCGCGGTCAGGTCGATCGGCGGCTGCGTCTTCACGCTCTTGGCATGCAGCTCGAGAATGTTCTTGCGGCCGGTCAGATCGGGCAGCTCAACGGGAATGCGGCGGTCAAAACGACCGGGGCGCAGCAGGGCCGGGTCAAGGCTGTCGGGACGGTTGGTGGCAGCGAGGACGACGATACCCTTGTGGTTATCGAAGCCGTCCATCTCGGTCAACAGCTGGTTGAGCGTCTGCTCGCGCTCGTCGTTGCCGCTAAAGCCGCCGCCGTCACGCTTTTTGCCGATCGTATCGATCTCGTCGATAAAGACGATGCACGGGGCCTTTTCCTTGGCCTGCTTAAACAGGTCGCGCACCTTGGCGGCGCCACGGCCGACGAACATCTCGACGAACTCAGAACCCGAAATGCTAAAGAACGGAACACCAGCCTCGCCGGCAACAGCCTTGGCTAGCAGGGTCTTACCGGTACCCGGAGGGCCAACAAGGAGAGCACCGCGCGGCAGCTTGGCGCCAATCTCCTCGTAGCGCTGGGGCTTCTCCAGAAAGTCGACGACCTCCTTGAGGGACTCCTTGGCCTCTTCCTGGCCGGCGACATCCTTAAAGGTCACGCCCACGTCCTTGGAGGCGATCACGCGCGCGCCGGACTTGCCCAGTCCACCGCCGCCAAAGCCACCGCCGCCAAAGTTCATCGAAGGACCGTCATCACCCAAGGCCTTCTTCATGCGGCGGTTGAGCCACCAGCCGATCAGGAAGAAAATCGCCATGGGAAGGATGAGCGTAAGCAGGTAGTAGGTCATCAAACCCGAGTTTTTATCGGGAACGACCGACTCCAGCGAAGCGCCAGACTCAAGCACGCGATCGGTAAAGCCCGCATCGTTCGGCACACCGGTCGTCTTATAGGCGATGTTCTCGTCCTCGCCCTTCTTGGTGTAATAAATCGAGTAATCGTCCGTGTTGTACTCGACCTTGTCGACACTCTTCTTATCGAGCGCTTTGACAAACGTCGAGTAATCGGTCTTCGTAATCTGCTGCGTGTGACCGATGTTGGGGAACAGAACGGTCGAGAGCACGAGGTAGACGACGAAGGCGATGAGCACGTAGAGGATCATATTCCGTCTACGCTTGTTGTCATCCATCTCCATCTGCTTGAACTCCATCTACTGGGGTTAATAATGCTTTCTAGAATACCCAACCCGGACGGCGATAAACCGACGCCGGGCACGAAAAGACAGAGATGGCATCACTGGAAGTCGGCAAGGTTCAAATCTATACGGGCGACGGCAAGGGCAAGACGACGGCTGCGCTGGGGCTCGCGCTGCGTGCCACGGGCTATGGACTTAACGTGCTCATGCTTCAGTTTGCCAAGAAGCTGCACTGCGCCGAACATGACGCAGCACCTCGATTGGGGCTACGCATCGTACAAGCCGACCGCGACACACCCGAGGCTTGCGCCGCGCAGATCATGGAGCTCGCATGCGAGCAGATATCACAGGTCGACGTTCTGATTTTGGATGAACTCGGCGAGGCCATGCGCCGCGGCTTCGTGACGCGCGAGGATGTCGAAGCGCTGATCGCGATAAAGCCCGCCACCACGGAGCTCGTGCTCACCGGCCGGGGCTTGCTGCC
>CAVEDI010000155.1:0-5898 GCA_963614405.1 Oscillospiraceae bacterium
CGGCGACCGTGGCGTCGGCGGCCTTCTGCCAGGCGGCGGTGCCGTCCTCCAGCACATGCTTGGCGACTCTGGGGGTCGCGGCCTTGGGCTTGACGGTGACGGCGCCGCCGCCGACCAGGGCCATGATCGGCGCGGTGCCGGCCTCGCCCTGGTCGATGGCGTCGTCGTCGGCGACGATGAGCCAGTAGCCGCAGGGCAGCTCGGCCGTCGTGCCCGCGTTGAGGGGAACAGAAGCGGCACCTGCATTGCAAATCGCACAGGCGAGCCTTGCCGCCAGAGCGGTCGACATATGTCCGTCGGCATTCAGCCACTCGGCAGCCTCTTGCGCCGTCGATGCCGAGCTATCAAACTCCGCATCATAAAGAACGGGAAGGACAGCCTGACGAGCTGCATCGCTCGCCCACGCCAAGTCCGTCGCGACCTTTTGATCGGAGCCGGCTTTATCGGTAACAGTTGCCGAAAAGAGCTGGTATGCATCGTATTGCGTCGCGACGTCGCCGCCAATCGTGATGGCTCCGGCATCGGCAGCACGGGCCGTCTCGGGCGACGCTGCAAAAGCGAGGATAGTCGTCATGGCCACCATCATGACGGTCAACAAGCGGCGGTGCAGTTTACTCACGGCGACCATCTCGATCAAGACCACGGTGGCGACGAGCATGCATCCACGTCGCGGCAAAACACAACAGCGAAGCGCCGGCAAGATATGTCATAGTCAAGCCAGCCCCGCCCGCCTCAGGTAGCGTAGTCGAGTACTTGTTGGTAAAGGTCGGCGGATTCTGAGAGCCATCGTTATAGGTAACTAGGGCGTCGAGCTGGTCCGTGCCATTAGTTACCTTAACCGTGACGTTGTACACGGTCCTGTCATAGGTGATGTGATCTTTAACATGGTCGACGGCGCCCTCGGGCTCGACCTCGTAGATGGTGTAGGTATAGGTTCCCGCCTTGTTGTACTTGACGTCAAAGGAGACATTTCCCTTGTCATTATTGGTCACCGTCTGGAGCACCTTGCCCTCGGCGTCCTTGAGCACGAACGAGAACTGCCCCGCCTTGAAAGTGCCACCTTCAAGCACTTTCTTTGCTTTAATAACCGCAGAGCCCGTTAGGCGATTGTCGTAGATCCAGATCTCGTCCTTTTTGTCATCGCCGATGATTTCGGAGTCTTTGACGATGCTCTTCGCTTTATTGAGCTCAGTTTGATACTCCTCATCGTCGGCATTACCCTTAAGCATGATCCACGTGGGCGCCGCCGCGGCATAGCCGTCAGGCGCTTTCGTCTCCACGAGCTGGTAAAGCACGCAATTTACCATCGCCTTGTCTTCTGCGCCAAACGAGATTTTGCCGTTGGCGTCGGTGGGGGCGGCTTCAAACTTAGTCCTTGCATTCTCGATACCCACCGTTGCAACCTGGTCCATATTCACGCTGTAGAGCGTAAACTCCGCACGCTCGAGCGTCGCACCGACCTGCTGGGCGTCATACTTGGTCATCGTGATGCCGTAGCCGTTGCCACCTGCGCTGGCAGAAGCTTTTTTAATTTCCCATGTTTGACCATCAGTCGCAGAACCGTCCTTCACACCCGTAAGCATGGCGGTATTGGATAGAGGAACCTTGTTGCCAGGGTTTCCGGTCGGGATAACCTCATACTCGACCTGGAGGTATTTCTTGTCGGGTACCTTAAGCGTCAACTTCGTACGCGAGCCAGTTTCATCCTTGACCTGCTCCACCTTCGACGAATAGTCCTTATCAGCCAGCGGTGACCAGGCACCATACACCCACTCATAGACCTTAAGCGTCGACGGCACCAGCGTGCACTTGGCATCCATGGTATCGACGAGCTCAAGGAAGTCGGTGCCGTTTTTAAGGGCAACGGCAGACTCGTTAACAAGAATGGTGTACTTAATGCGGTTGCTACTACTGACCTGTTCACCAGTCTTTTTGATAACGTTGTTCTTGATGGTGACGGTGCCACTGCCGGATTCGAACTTCTTGCTTCCCGACTCGGCGCTGGCCTTGTTGGCGAACTTCACCTCGTTTGTGGAGGTATCGAGCTCACCGCGCTTGACCGCCGTCTTGTACGTGAGCTTTGCGTAGCCGGCATAGCTTTCAAGCTCAGTCGTGGGGATGGAGAAGGTGACCGTATTGCCGTTGCGGCTGACGTTGTCGGCGGCGAGCGTCCGACCCGTAACGACCTCCTTGGCCTCGCCTCCGCGATGAAGCCCCGTATGTTTATCATAGGGGTTCTGCACGAGCGTATACTTTGCGGAATTCGCAACATAGCTCATACCATCCGGAAGGCTATCAACGATATTCAGCGGTTTCCCGCCCAGCTTTCCAGCTCCATAGTATTCGAACTCGCCATTTGCGCCCTTATTACCCTTTTGGCGGTTTGCATACACCGTCCAGTCGACGATCCAGGCGCCCTTCTCATCCGAGCCGTCAACGGTATGCCAATCGAAGTTCTCAACCCAAGACACCTTCGACTCCGTTTCCGGCTTCTCGACCGCGGGCGCCGTTTCTTGGTTGACAACGTACTTGACGGGTTCGGTGAACGGCCACTGTAGTCTCAGGCCCGGTGCTTCGACCGCTGCGAAGTTTGAGTACCAGCCCGACAGCGCTTCTGATGTGGTGTCGTAGGTGATAACGGCGTAGTCCTCGTTCTCGAGAGCGGCTTTCACGTTGTCGGTAACGATGATTTTGAGGTCGTAGTTTTTCTTTGTTTCATTACCCGGATAGCTGGTCGTTGGTCTCCAGTCGGTGCCCGGAACCAGCTTGGTATTGCCGATTTTAATGGTAATGGAGCTTTCGTCGACACCAAGCTTCTGCGACCATGCCGACTGAAACGTGTCTTTCACCGTCACCTCGCCTGGATGGGCCGCATTGACGATCGCCTTCAGCGCGACCTTCGTCTCCCACGTCGCCCTGCCCGTCGTCGCCGCCTCATCGTATCTCACGAGCCTCTTGGCGATCGGCACAACACCCGTCAGCTGCGGCGTGAAACTGCCATCATCGCTACCGGAAACGGAGCCTCCGCGCTCGATGGCCGCGCTGTTGCGCACAGTGTCGTACGAGCTCGTGTCGTTCATCTTGGTGTGATAAACGATGCAGTAGGTGGCGTACTTATCCTCAAGGTTGTTCGGGAACGTATAGGAAAAGGAATTATCCTTAGGTTCAAGTTTTCTTTCACAAATCTTGACTCCGCTCGCCTCCGAGTCGCCTTTGTAAACCGTAAAGTTGCCCGTATACGTCTGTTTTCCGTCCAGATTATCAGTGAACATGTAGCCGCTCATGTCGGCCTTGAGCTTGCCTTGGTTGAGCTTGACCGTCCACTTGATGTCCGACGGCGTGCCTGAGCCATTGGACTTCTTGATCATGTCATAGCCGAATGTAACAGGCTCAGCCGTAGCTGTTCTGTTATCACTGTCGCTTGAGCCAGCCCAATTCCACGTTGCCGTATTCTCAGCTTTGATCAAATCGCCGCCGTTCGCGGCAACGCCGCTCTTCAGCACCGTATCGTACGTGATCGTGTGGTTGCCCTGGGAAAGGTTGCCCAGGCTGTCGAGGGTTACGACCTGGCCGTCGATCATCGGCTGGGAGTCAAGCTTCTTGCCGTCGAGCTTGAAACTGTCGTTCACAAAGTCGAAGTTGTCGCCCAGCGTATCAGTGAAGCTAACGTCCGTAGCATACGACTCTACGGTAAGCGTAACAGTCCAGGTAACCTTGGCCACGCCATCTGCGCCCTGGGAGAAGGTCCCCGACTTCGTCCCCGTGACTTTGCCGTCCTTGGTAGGGATTTTGATCGTTCCCACACCAGGGAACACGACAGATGCGCTGCTGCCTGAGCCGGTGCCCTTGCCTGCAAGCTCGAACGAGAAATTGGCTCCGACATAAATCTCCGCAGGGTTTGACGCAAGCCAGTTTTTGTCAAACGCAAAGATGACCTTATTGTCCTTAATCTTCCACGTGCCAGCCTTGGCGGCAGTGGCTTCCGGACCCTCCATGAGGTCGCCGCCGTCGTTGTCGTCAACGACAATGGTGTCGGGCAGCTTATAGACAGCGATGTTCTTCTCGGGCGTAGGCGCCTTGCCGCCTTTGAATTGTGCCGAGAAAGCTCCATAGAGCGTCGAAGTGGACGTTACGGGATCCTCGAGCTTTTGAGTGTGGTGCTCATCGGTATACAGCCTGACATCAACCGTCGCCGTATCCCCATCGATCGCAATCGGATCGGGCTTCGCAACGTCATCGGCGCGCACGGGGGATGCGCCGTGAAAAACTGCGGCGGTGAGGCTAATCAAAATGAAGATCAGGGCCGCCATACCAAGCGACCGCGAGCGGTGTGCGTCCATAGTTGTCCCTTAATTCCTACAACACAGTGTGGAATACGGCGAATCGTCGGATCGAACACAAACCCCAACATCAACGAGAACCTACCTAGCGCATTGCAAGAACCCATTGGGGAGCAGTTTCTAAGACGGTTCGTCTATGCCACAATGCATAAAATACAATATAGATACCAGTCATGTAAACCGCAGATAAAGAAAACTTTTAATGTAATACCAGTTGATATTTATCTGTTAACGGTTTTGTATCAAAGCGGTTATATCCTGTGGAATTATGTATATGTTTAAACAACTTTACTTTGGCTGGAAAGCCGCTCGGGGGATAACCTCCTCCACCGTGGTGCAAAGTAACCTGTCCCCTTGCACCAAAAAGGGCGCCGACCATTGCGGTCGACGCCCTTTCTTATTGGCGGTTATAAGCCCCAGCGCTTATTTGTTGACCTGGCCGGCGCGAACGGCAGCCTTCTTGCGGTCGGTGGCGTTGAGCAGACGCTTGCGCAGGCGGATGTTCTTGGGAGTAATCTCGACCAGCTCGTCGTCGGCGATGTACTCCAGCGCTTCCTCCAGCGAGAAGGTGCGGGGAGGCACCAGCTGGACGGAAATATCGGAGGTCGAGGAACGCTGGTTGCCCAGGTTCTTGGTACGCGCGATGTTGACGACCATGTCGCCGGCCTTGCTGCGCTCGCCCACGATCATACCCTCATAGCACTCGGTGCCCGGCTCAACAAACAGCTGGCCGCGCTCCTGCAGCGTACCCAGAGCATAGGCAACGGCCTTCTCGGTGGTCATGGAGATCATGGCGCCGTTCTGACGGTTGCCGATCTCGCCGGCGTAAGGACCATACTCCAGGAAGGTGTGGTAGAACACGCCCTCGCCGTGGGTGACGTTCATGATGCGGTTCTTAAGACCCATGATGCCGCGGGTCGGAATCTTAAACTCGAGGTGCGTCACGATGCCCGAGGTATCCATGCTCGTCATGATGCCGCCGGAGGTGCCGAAGACCTCAACGACCTTGCCCGAGTACTCGTCCGGACACTCGACGACGGCCTGCTCGACGGGCTCCATCTTGTTGCCGTTCTCGTCCTTCTTAAACAGAACGCGGGGACGACCGACCTGGAACTCAAAGCCCTCGCGGCGCATGGACTCCATCAGGACGGACAGGTGCAGGATGCCGCGGCCCGAGACCTCGACGCCGCTCTTGTCCTCGAGCTCCTCGATCTTCATGGTCACGTTGTTCTCGGCCTCGTTGAACAGGCGCTCCTTGAGCTGACGGGCGCCCACGATGTCGCCGTCGCGACCGACGAGCGGGGAGGTCGAAGCCTCAAAGACGATAGACAGGGTCGGCGGGTCGATCTCAATGGGCTCGAGCTCGACGGGGTTCTCGGGATCGGTGTAGACATCGCCGATATCGGTGCGGTCGATACCCACGACAGCGGCGATGTCGCCAGCGCCGACTTCCTGGCACTCGGTACGGCCCAGGTAGTCGAAGGTAAAGAGCTGCTTGACGGTGGCGGTAGCGCTGGAGCCGTCGTTCTTGACAACCAGGATCTGGTCGCCCTGGTGG
>CAVEDI010000156.1:0-25808 GCA_963614405.1 Oscillospiraceae bacterium
GTGCGCAAGCGGCCACCAGGCGCGCGCAGCCCAGGATGGGATAGGTCGGCCCCACAGCGGACAGGAACTGACCGAGCGAGAACACGGCCAGCACGCCCAGCAGCATCCGCTTGAACTCAAAGCGCGAGGCGAACACCATGAGCGGCAGCGACAGCAGCATGACGCCCCAGGCATAGACCGAGATCATGATGCCCGCCTGGGCCTCGGTGAGCGAGAACGACGCGGCGATATCAGTCAAAAGGCCGATGGGCATAAACTCCGACGTGTTGAACACGAACGCACAGCAGGTGAGCCCGACGAGTGGGAGCCACTGCTTGAGCGTGATGCCGTCTTGCCTTGTCTGAGTCATATATAACGTCTCCAATCGTTTTGAGCGGAGGCGATTATATAGCAACGGCCCCGCATCCGTCAGTACAGATGCGGGGCCGAAAACAATTCGATACACAGAGGTTGCGCCGTCAATTCATAACTAAGCCAACCCCAGCAATATGCCCGCCGAATGCACGACAAACGCCACAATCCAGGCAACGGCGACCTGAAACGCGAATACAGCCACGGCATAGCGCGCGCCCAACTCGCTCTTGACGGCGCCGATTGCCGCCACACAAGGCGGGTACAGCAACGTAAAGACCAAGAACACGTAGGCGGTAAACGGCGAAAACATGGTCGACAGCGCCGCGGGCGACGTTGCGCCCAAAAGCACCGTGAGCGTCGAGATGACGCTCTCCTTGGCAATGAGCCCCGTGACGAGCGCCGTCGAGGCGCGCCAGTCGCCAAAGCCGAGCGGGGCCAACACCGGCGCGATGATGCTACCCAGACCGGCAAGCAGGCTTTGCGACTGGTCGGCGACCACGTTAAAGCGGATGTCGAACGTCTGAAGGAACCAGATGACCACGGTCGCGGCAAAGATAATGGTAAAGGCCTTGGTGATGAAGTCCTTGGCCTTATCCCATGCCAGCATCACCGTCGTCTTGACGCTCGGCAGGCGGTAATTGGGGAGCTCCATGATAAACGGCACCGGGTCGCCCTTAAATGCCGTGCGGTTGAGCACCAAAGCCGCGACGCAGCCGACCACGATACCGATCAGATAGAGCGAGACCATGGCGGGAACCGTCGCCTGCGGGAAAAACGCCCCGCACAGCAAGCCGTAAACCGGCAGCTTGGCTGAGCAGCTCATAAACGGCGTGAGCATGACCGTCATCTTGCGGTCGTGCTCGGATGGGAGCGTACGGGTCGACATGATAGCCGGCACGGTGCAGCCAAAACCGACGAGCATGGGCACGAAGCTGCGGCCCGACAGGCCAAAGCGACGCAACACCTTATCCATGACAAAGGCCACGCGCGCCATGTATCCGGAGTCTTCCAGAATGGAGAGGAACAAAAAGAGCACGACGATAATCGGCAGGAAGGTCAGCACACTGCCCACGCCCGTAAGCACGCCGTCGACAGCCAGCGAGCGCACCACGTCGTTGGTACCGAACGCCTTGAGGCCCGCATCGGCCGAGGCGATGATGGCAGCGATACCGTCCTCCATGAGTCCCTGCAACGCCGCGCCGATCACGCCAAACGTCAGCCAAAAGACGAGGCCCATGATCACCAGAAACGCCGGAATGGCTGTGTAACGACCTGTCAGGATGCGGTCGATCTTGACGGAGCGCACGTGCTCGCGGCTCTCGTGCGGCTTGACGACGCAACGCCCGCACACGTCGCCGATAAAGCTAAAACGCATATCGGCCAGCGCAGATAGGCGGTCGGTGCCGGCCTCGCCCTCCATCTGGGTGATGATGTGCTCGATAGCGTCGAGCTCATTGCGATCCAGGTGAAGCGCCTCGGTTACCAGCTCATCGCCCTCGACCAGCTTGGTCGCCGCAAAGCGCACCGGGATGTGCGCCGTCACGGCATGGTCCTCGATCAGGTTGGCAATACCGTGGATGCAGCGATGCAGCGCACCGCCGTCCGGACCGTCGGGCGCGCAAAAGTCCAGGCGACCAGGGCGCTCGCGGAACCGCGCCACGTGCAGGGCGTGGTCCACCAGCTCGCCGATGCCCTCGTTGCGGGCAGCGCTAATGGGGACAACGGGCACGCCCAACAGGCTCTCGAGCAAGTTGACGTCTACGGCGCCGCCGTTGGCGGTCACCTCGTCCATCATGTTGAGCGCGATGACCATGGGACGGTCGAGCTCCATGAGCTGCAGTGTCAGGTACAGGTTGCGCTCGATGTTGGTGGCGTCAATGATGTCGATGATGGCGTCCGGACGCTCGTCGAGGATGAACTGACGGCTCACGACCTCCTCGCCTGTGTACGGCGACAGGGAGTAAATGCCGGGCAGGTCGGTAACGCTCGCCTCGGGATGGTTACGGATGGTGCCATCTTTGCGGTCGACCGTCACGCCGGGAAAGTTACCGACGTGCTGGTTGGAGCCCGTCAGCTGGTTGAATAACGTGGTCTTGCCGCAGTTTTGGTTGCCGGCGAGGGCAAAGTGCAGCGGCGCGCCCTCTGGCACGGCCGTCTTTGCCGCACGGGGCGAATACGTCCCCTCGCCGAGTGCCGGATGCTCCGTCGTGCCGATTGCGGCGTTAGCGCGCGGACCCGTATCGGTGTCGTGAATACCCACGAGCTCGATGCGAGCGGCATCGTCCTTGCGCAGTGTCAACTCGTAGCCACGCAGGCGGATCTCGAGCGGATCGCCCATGGGGGCGTACTTCATCATGGTGACTTCGGTGCCCGGCGTTAGGCCCATGTCCAAAATATGCTGTCGGAGTGCCTGATCGTCCGATGCCACCGATGCGACAACGGCGTCTTTTCCGATCTCGAGCGTATCGAGCTTCACGTCCGTGTTCCTCCCCCGACGCCCACAGGGCGTTGCATTTATGTTCACCATGGCTAACCGTTTGCCATGGCTAACCAATTTTAACCATGCATGATAGCGCGAACATGCAACGATGTTCAATCAGCAAATTGGCGCAATGGGGACAGGCAGGAGAGTTCAGGGCCATAGTTTCCCGATGAGGCCTCTCGGGGAAACTACATCCCAGAATTCCGGCTCGAAACGGGATATGGTTTCCCAAACAGGCCTCTTACGGAAAATGCATCCCGGAATCCCCGCTCGAAACGGGACGCGCTTTCCCAGTCGAGGCCCTATGGGAAACTGCGTCCCACCTTGAAAGGCAAAACTGGGGCGCAGTTTCCGGGCGGGGCATCAAAAACGAAGTTGCGGTGGAATAGTTCCTGGATGGGCTGGTTGATGCCCCAGATAGGAACTATTTCACCGCAAGTTATTGAAGGGCTTGGATGCCGGGACTCTTACAGATGGCGCTCCAGGAAGCGGAAGGCTAGGCGGATCCAGGGGCGGACCGCCACCTGCTTGTCCTCGTTGTCGACCGCGGTGTTGGCGTTGCCGAGCGAAAGGCCGTGACCGCCCTGGTCAAAGACGTGCATCTCGCAAGCGACGCCCTCCTCCGCCATGCGTTGGGCAAACGGATAGACCTGCGCGATCGGCGCCGTCTTGTCGTCGGACACGCCCCACACAAAGGTCGGTGGCATCTGACGCGAAACATGCGTGGTGGGGCAGATGTCGGCCAGATGCTCGTCAGTTGCCTCGCCACCCGTCACCATCGACAGGTAGTCGTTGAGCAGATCGCGCCCCGTCTTGCCGCCCGTCTTGGGCACGCGCAAGTCAATGCGCGGATCGCGCGTCTGCATGTCGCGCACATAGGCAAAGTCGAGCAATGGATAGCCCAGCACCACGGCATCGGGACGAATGTCGTCCGCGCGCGCCCCGGCAAGTGCCGCGAAGGGACCGGTCTTCCACTGCGTTGCCAGCGAGGCACAGATCATGCCGCCCGCCGAGAATCCCACGACGCACACGCGCTTAGGATCGACATGCCACTCGTCGGCGTTGGCGCGCACCGTGGCGACCATCTTGGCAAGGTCTGCCTGGGGATGCGGAAAGCTCACGTCACCCGTAGAACTCGTGACATAGTTGAGCACAAAGGCCTGGTAACCGTGATCCAAAAACGCAAACGCCACCGGGTCCTGCTCGTGCGGAGCGATATGCGTAAACCCGCCTCCGCCGCAGATGATCACCGCGGGGCGGCGGCCATTCGGTTTATCGGGCAACGGCTCGGCACCCAAATACGTAAACGTCGCCGGATAATCCTCGGTCGGCTCCTCGCCCCACAGCGCATGGTTCTCGACAATCATATGTGCTCCCTTCGCGCAAATTATGCGCCCTTGTTTTTCGCCTTCAAGCGTACCCCACTTGAACCCGTGGCGCAGAAACACTCCGGCAATAAGTTTCCCCTCAACTGATATATCACATAATCCCAGTTCAGAGGTATCGTTGAGCAGCGTAGAATAGGGGCGTTGACCAAGCCGCGAAACACATGTGAAACGTTTCCGGCAAACCAAACGCGCGATATGCGCCTATTTAAGTTGGAGGCAACTATGGGTCTGCTCGATTCGCTTAAGTCCACCTTCACCTCGACCGGCGAGGCGTCCGTTCCGCCCGCAGCAAGCTTCGCTACCCGCGAAGGCGTCATCTATGCCCCCGTCAACGGCGTGCTCGTCAACCTGAACGAGGTTCCCGACGAGACGATCGCCTCGGGCATGCTTGGCCAGGGCTATGGCATCGAGCCCATTACCGGCACCATCTATGCGCCCGCCAACGGCCGCATCGGTGCCACCACTGTCACCAACCACTCCATCGGCATGATCACCGAGGACGGCCTGCGCGTGTTCATCCATGTTGGCCTGGGCACCGTGGAAATGAACGGCAAGGGTTTTGCCCGCTTTGTCGAGATGGGCGATGTGGTCAAGGCAGGCCAGCCGCTCATCAGCTTCGACCGCGAGGCCATTAAGGCCGCTGGTCACGAGGACATCGTGACCGTCATCGTCTCCGAGCTCGATCGTCTTAAGAGCATCGACCATGTCGGCGAGTCTGGAACGCTTATCGGCGGCAACCCGCTCGTCAAGCTTGGCGACCCGCTGCTGGTTGCCAAGACCAAGTAGCCAGGCCCCACGCCACACAGCCAAAAGGCACCTCGTCAAGCGCCCGCGACCATTTGGCCGCGGGCGCTTTTCGTTTGAAAAACCATCCCGCCAATGCTTTATCTGTATAGCTCAAATGAGCCGAGCTGCTAGAATATCGAACTGTATGGATAACTATCATTCAACCGTTATGGGAGGATACGTGAACCGCACCAAAATCGCGCAGCTCTATGCCGATGCCGAGTCGCTCGGCGGCCAGACCGTCACCGTCGCCGGCTGGGTCAAGTCCGTCCGCGACATGAAGAACTTTGGCTTTGTTACGCTCAACGACGGCAGCTGCTTTCGCGACCTGCAGGTCGTCATGAACCGCGAGGCACTCGACAACTACGACGAGATCGCCCATCAAAACGTCTCGGCCGCACTCATTTGCACCGGCACCGTCAAGCTGACCCCCGATGCGCCCCAGCCTTTCGAGCTTTCTGCCACCTCCATCGAGGTCGAGGGCACGAGCGCCCCGGATTACCCGCTGCAGAAGAAGCGCGCAACCGTCGAGTTCCTGCGCACCCAGCAGCACCTGCGCCCGCGTACCAACCTGTTCCGCGCCGTGTTCCGCATCCGCTCTGTCGCGGCTGCCGCCATCCACCGCTTCTTCCAGGAGCAGGGTTTTGTCTACGTCAACACCCCCATCATCACCACGAGTGACTGCGAGGGCGCCGGCGAGATGTTCCGCGTGACCACGCTCGACCCCAAAAATCCGCCCCTCACCGAGTCCGGCGAGGTCGACTGGAGTCAGGACTTCTTTGGCAAGCATGCAAGCCTCACCGTGTCCGGCCAGCTCAATGCCGAGAACTTTGCCATGGCCTTTGGCGACGTGTACACCTTTGGTCCCACCTTCCGTGCCGAGAACTCCAACACCACGCGCCACGCCGCCGAGTTTTGGATGATCGAGCCCGAGATGGCCTTTGCCGACCTTAACGACTACATGGATAACGCCGAGGCCATGCTCAAGTATGTCCTTAAGGACGTCATGGCAACCTGCCCCGACGAGCTCAATATGCTCAACAAGTTTGTGGACAAGGGTCTGCTCGAGCGCCTGGACCATGTCGCCAACTCCGACTTTGCCCGCGTTACCTACACCGAGGCCGTCGAGATCCTGGAGCAGGCAGTCGCCGCCGGTCACAAGTTTGATTACCCCGTCAGCTGGGGCATCGACCTGCAGACCGAGCACGAGCGCTTCCTGACCGAGGAGCACTTTAAGCGCCCGACCTTCGTGACCGACTACCCGGCCGAGATCAAGGCGTTCTACATGCGCATGAACGAGGACGGCAAGACCGTCGCCG
This sequence comes from Oscillospiraceae bacterium, assembly GCA_963614405.1. Classification (GTDB taxonomy): domain Bacteria; phylum Actinomycetota; class Coriobacteriia; order Coriobacteriales; family Coriobacteriaceae; genus Collinsella. The sequence continues at coordinate 6,330 of CAVEDI010000156.1, forward strand.
CCGCCGACTGCCTGGTTCCCGGTATCGGCGAGATTATCGGCGGCTCCCAGCGCGAGGAGCGCCTGGATCTGCTCGAGGCCCGCATCAAGGACCTGGGAATGAATCCCGAGCAGTACAAGTACTACCTTGACCTGCGCCGCTACGGTTCCTGCAAGCACGCCGGCTACGGTCTGGGCTTCGAGCGCTTGGTCATGTATCTGACCGGCGTGGGCAACATCCGCGACGTCCTGCCGCACCCGCGCACCGTGGGCAACGCCGACTTCTAATCGTCGGACGCTAGCTCGCGTCGCCACACGCCAACGCTCATCGCATAAGCGTCTCTCGACATCGGTCGAGAGACGCTTTTTTCAACAGCATCCGTCAAGCTTTTGGCAAGTTTTTGGTCAGTTGACCAGGGCTGTTGAAAACTCGACCCGCCGTTTGCCGACGACTACCGACCGCCCAGAGCGCCCTGCGCCCCTGGGAAAGCCCCACGTCCTAGGCTCCATACCGTCGCCACCCAAAACGGAAAGGACGTGGGTACCATGACCGAAGCCGCTGTTGAAACCTACGACACCACGACTAGAGGCGCCGCCTCGATGGCAGCCTATCGCGCCGTTCGTATCCTGCAGCTCTTGAGCGAAAACACCGGCGAAGACAAGGCCATGCTTTCCGATGAGCTGATCCGGCGCCTCGCCCATCCCGACGACCCCGCCCGCATGCCCATCTCGGCGGCGCGGCGCAGCATCTACACCGCCATCTCCGCGCTTCGCCATGCCGGATACGAAATTGAGTACAAACGCGGCGTGGGCTACAAACTTCTTACCCGCCCGCTCACCGACGAAGAGATCATCCGGCTCCACGGTATGGTCATGCGCAACCGCTCCACGCCTATCGCTATCCGCAAGAGCATGGCGCAGCACTTAGTTGCCATGGCGAGTGCCGACGTTCGCGGCTACCTCGATACACCCGAACCCGTTCCAGGCGCAGGCAGCAAGGCTACCAAGGCAACGCGCGCGCCCATCAAGCGTATCGACACGTGCGAGCTCGTCGAGCAGGCCATCGACCACGGAACCACGGTGAGTTTTGATATTTCGAGCGTCACGACGCGTGGCGAAACCGAAGCAGCACGGATGACACTCCGTCCCTTTGCCATCAAGCAACGAGACGGCATCTCTTATTTGCTGGGAACGGTCTATGACGCCCGAGGCGCCGATGACACGTTGCGTACCGTAGAGATTGGCCGAATGAGAAACGTCACCACACGTCTCCTCGACGGCAAGAAGCTCTTCGCCGCCCTGGACGAGGACGACGCCTCCTCCGCCGCATAAGACCCTCCGCCGCCCATTCGACTACCCGTACCGCCCATCCGATTCTGTATTAAAAACCCGCCAGGCTGTTGTAAAAATGGACATCAGCGCTACTATAGTTCCACTTGCACTTTGTCCCAGTGCAGTGTTTCCAGCCATTTTTATACTGGGGGTAATGATATGAAGGACATCACCATCAGCCGCAGGAGCCTTCTGGTCTCCGCCGGCCTGCTCGCGCTCGCCCCGCTCGCCGGATGCGGCGGCAACTCTGGTTCCGGCTCCGCTGCCGCCGGTTCCGACTACACCATCGGCGTTCTGCAGCTCACCGAGCACTCCGCGCTCGATGCCGCCAACGACGGCTTCGTCAAGGCCATCAAGAAGAGCGGCCTTAAGGTCAAGATCGACCAGAAGAACGCCCAGAACGACCAGTCCACGTGTAAGTCCATTGCCGACAAGTTTGTGGGCGACAACGTCAACCTGATTTATGCCATCGCCACGCCCGCCGCGCAGGCTGCCGCCGGCGCCACGGCCGATATCCCCATCGTGGGCTGTGCCATCACCGACTACGCCGCCTCCGGCCTGGTCCAGGACAACGACAAGCCGGGCACCAATGTCACGGGCGCTTCCGACCTCACCCCGGTCGCCGAGCAGCTCGAGATGATGCAGAAGGTCCTGCCCGACGTTAAAAAGGTCGGCCTGCTCTACTGCACCGCCGAGTCCAACTCCGACGTCCAGATCAAGGCCGCCAAGAAGGAACTCGACAAGCTGGGCCTCGAGTACACTGACTTCACCGTCTCGAGCTCCAACGAGATTCAGTCCGTCGTCGAGTCTGCCGTGGGCAAGGTCGACGCGCTGTACTCCCCCACCGACAACACCATCGCCGCGGGTGCCTCGCAGGTCGGCCAGATCTGCAAGGAGAACAAGCTCCCCTTCGTGACTGGCGAGGAGGGTATGTGCATGGCCGGCGGCCTGTTCACCCTCTCCATCAACTATGAGGACCTGGGCTACGCCGCGGGCGAGATGGCCGTTAAGATCCTGAAAGGCGAGGCTAAGCCCGAAGACATGCCGATCAAACACCTCTCGAGCAAGGACCTGGTCGTCGTCAAGAACGACGAGATGGCCGAGGCCCTGGGCATCGACCTTTCCGCTCTGGACGCGTAATGCTATACGCGGCATGCGTCTAGAGCCCGTGCTCGCGCTTTAGCTGCGTTATTCAATATCTGAGCCACAGGGGCGGGCGCTGTAGACCGGCGTCCGCCCTGCTTGTTTCAGGTAAAACAAAACGTCTGTCCGCAGCTCTTTTATGCATTGTTACCGCTATTATGGAAAATCACGTGTCCACCCTATCCTAGGAGGTATGAAGCATGCTCATTGCATTGCAGGGCGCCGTTTCGCAGGGCGTCCTCTGGGGCATTATGGTGCTTGGCGTGTTTATCACGTTCCGCCTGCTCGACATTCCCGATATGACCTGCGACGGCAGCTTTGCCCTCGGCGGCTGCGTCTGCGCTGTGCTCATCGTCAATAACAACGTCGACCCGCTACTCGCCGTGCTGGCCGGCATGTGCGCCGGCGCCATCGCGGGCGCCGTCACGGGCATGTTGACCACCGTCTTTGAGATTCCCGCGATCCTCGCCGGAATCCTCACCCAGATCAGCCTGTGGTCCATCAACCTGCGCATCATGGGCAAGTCCAATACGCCCATTCTTGCCAAAGGCACCGTGTTCTCGGCCGTCAGCAATATGACCGGTCTGCCGCAGTCCACCGTTGCCATCATCTTGGGCATCCTGCTCGCCGTGGCTATCGTTGCCATCCTGTATTGGTTCTTTGGCACCGAGATCGGCTCGGCGCTGCGCGCCACCGGCAATAACGAGTACATGATCCGCGCTCTGGGCGTCAACACCAACTCCACCAAGATGATCGCCCTCGTGCTCTCCAACGCCCTCATCGGCCTTTCGGGCGCGCTCATCTGCCAGAGCCAGAAGTATGCCGACATTGGTATGGGCACCGGTGCCATCGTTATCGGTCTTGCCGCCATTGTTATCGGTGAGGTGCTCGGCCGTCTGCTGCCCGGCGGCCTCACGCAGTTTAGCGTCCGTCTTGCCTCCGCCGTCTTTGGCTCCGTGGTCTACTTCCTTATCCGCGCCATCGTGCTGCAAATGGGCATGGACGCCAACGACATGAAACTGCTCTCCGCCGTGATCGTCGCCGTGGCCCTGTGCGTGCCCGTGGTTTGGGAGCGCTATAAGCTCCGCAGCTCCTACACGAAGGGGGATGAGGCAGATGCTTAAGCTCTCGCACGTCAAGAAGACCTTTAACAAGGGCACCGTCACCGAGAAGCGCGCGCTCACCGGCGTCGACCTCACCCTGAATGACGGCGACTTTGTAACCGTGATCGGCGGCAATGGCGCCGGCAAGTCCACGCTGCTCAACATGATCGCCGGCGTGTACCCGCTCGATTCGGGCGTTATTGAGCTCGACGGCACCGATATCTCGCGCCTGAGCGAGTCGCAGCGCGCCAAGTACCTGGGCCGCGTGTTTCAGGACCCCATGCGCGGTACCGCTGCCGACATGCAGATTGCCGAGAACCTGGCCCTCGCCAAGCGCCGTGGCCAGCGTCGCGGCCTTTCGTGGGGCGTCACCAAGGCCGAGAAAGATGAGTACGTTGAGCTGCTCAAGCGCCTGGACCTTGGTCTTGACACGCGTCTCAACGCCAAGGTCGGCCTACTCTCGGGTGGCCAGCGCCAGGCACTCACCCTGCTGATGGCCACGCTCACCAGGCCGCGCCTGTTGCTGCTCGACGAGCACACCGCGGCCCTCGACCCCAAGACGGCCTCTAAGGTGCTCAACCTGACCGAGGAGATCGTCGACGAGAACCACCTGACCACGCTCATGGTCACGCACAACATGAACGACGCCATCCGTCTGGGCAACCGTCTGATCATGATGCACGAAGGCCACGTGATCTACGACGTGGCGGGCGATGAGAAGAAGTCGCTCACCGTAGCCGACCTGCTGCAGAAGTTCGAGGAGGTCTCGGGCGGCGAGCTCGCCAACGACCGCATGCTGCTGAGCTAAAACCTGCAAAAAAGGGACAGGTTTATTTTGGTAGGTTTTATCTGCGCAAACGTCAAAACCGCCGCAAAGGGACAGACGCCCTTGCGGCGGTTTTCGCATATTATGTCGATAATCCGATATTCAACCAGACATTCTGGCTAAGGACTAAGGAAACTGCCATGAAAAGACTCCCCCGCTTTGCGTTGGCTGCCGCGTTGTTTGCCGGCGCGCTCGCAGGCATCCCAAGTCTCGCTTTCGCGGGGAACCTGCCCGCCGCTATTGACGGCTCCGTGGCCGTCATGCACACCAACGATATCCACGGCAGCTACAAGTACAGCTACAACGCAAGCAAGGGCACCGGCACTGTGGGCTTCGACGGACTGGCGGTTCTCTATAGCGCCCAGGGCAACGCCCCCGATCTTTTGCTCGATGCGGGCGACACCTTCCACGGACAGTCCTTCGCCACCATGAGCGAGGGCAAGAGCATCGCCGAGCTCATGGACACCTTCTATGCCGACGGCTACGACGCGACCACGCCAGGTAACCACGACTGGAGCTACGGCGCGGACAAACTCCGCACCATGACCGGCTACAGCACCACTGGCACGCCCTTCGCCATGCTCTGCGCGAACGCAAAGTCTACGAGCGGCGTATGGAGCTCGAGCATCACGAAGACGCTCGATCGCACCTAGGAGGATAGCGAAGATCACTCCACATTCGACTACAAAATCAAGGTCGGCGTCGTGGGCGCCATGGATGAGTCGCTGGGATCCTCGCTGCGCGCGGACCTGGTCGCGGGTACGTCGTTCTCGGGTGCCGCGAACGCCATCAATGCCGAGGCAGAGCAGCTGCGCAAGGAGGGCTGCGATGTTGTTGTGTGTATCGCGCACACGCTCGACGCCAAGACCTTTGCCACGCGACTCCGTGGCGTCGATGCCCTTATCGCAGGCCACGAGCACATCAACCTTAACGAGAAGGTGACGGGAGCCGACGGCAAGACAATCCACGTTGTCGAGGCGGGCAGTGCCTTTGCCGAGGTGGGACTGCTTTCCATTCCGTACAAATACGACACGAATGGCACCGAGACGACCGACGATGACACGGTCACGGTCCCTGCAGACGACAGCAACGAGAAGCTCTACACCGCCAAGAACGTCAACGACCTTTTGGCAGACCCCGACAAGGGCTCCGACTACCAAAGCCGCCTTGAAGCCGTCCGCAACAAGATCAAGCCGCTCGACGAGGACTTTGAAAACGAATCGAACAAGGTGCTCGGCACATCCACCACCAACTATTTCTACGGCGAGGACGCCGCAGGCACGCATGGTTGGGAAATGGTGCGCACCACCGATTTCCGTCCCAGCAAAGAGGGCGACACCACCAAGGCCCAGACCATCGGCCACGTGATTTGCAGCTCCTATCTTGACCTGACGGGCGCGGACCTCGCTATCGAAAACGCTGGCGGCATCCGCGGCGGCATCTCGGCGGGCAACGTGACCGCCGGCAACGTCATCGCCATCTCGCCCTACGGCAACACCGTGGAGACCTGGGCCATGACCGGCGCGGACTTCCTCGCAGCGCTCGAGCACTCGCTACAAATCAGCGACGATTGCAACGACAGCTACGAGCTTCAGCAGGCTTATGTGGCGGCCGGTCACACCGAGCAGGAGGCGCAAGACAAGTACAAGTGGCGCGATGACTCTGGCAGCGTTCTCTCCTTTGGCGGCATCAACGTGACGATTGATTGGACACAGCCCGAGGGCAAGCGCATTGTGAGTGCCACACTCACCAAAGACGGCAGCACGCTCGACCCCGCCAAGACCTATACCGTCGCCACCAACAACTACATCATCACCAACACGACCGACTTTCCCACCTTTGCACACGCCACCAAGTACACCGAGTGGGGCACGTGCGAGGCGGCGCTGAGGGCGCTGATCGGGCAGAACAGCTGGGAGAGCAAGATGGCCTCGCTCGCGGGCACCATCAGCTTTGGCTCCGCTGCCGTGGACCCCACGCCCACACCGGCCCCGACGCCTAAGCCCTCGCCTAAGACGGACACGACGACCACGAAGGTCATCACCAAGAAGACGACCGGTAAGCTCGCCGCAACGGGAGACCACACGCTGGCAGTAGTTGCCGCGTGCCTTATCGGCGGCATCATCGTCATCATCCTCGGCATTATCTGGAAGCGTCGACGCTAAGCTACACCGCCGGGCCTTGCAGCCCCGCCGCGTAAACCTTATATCGAGCACAGAAGCCCGTCCGAATTTGATCGGACGGGCTTCTTGGTGGGTATCATGGTTGGACGATCATTAGGAGGTTTTCCCTACATGGAATTGTTTGAGCCGATTCTTCATTTCTTTGAGCAACGGTGGGTCCACAACATCATCTGGGCCGTCATCTTGGCGATAGGCACCGCCGTCGCCGCCAAGGTCGTATCCAAGACCCTGAACCATCTGCTTAACCGAGACGATAACCCGCTACCGGCATCGAGTATCTTCATCAACATCGCGCGCGCCGTCATCTGGATGATCGGCGGCAGCTTTATCCTCGACAACTGTTTTGGCATTAATGCAAACGCCCTCGTCGCCGCTCTTGGCGTCGGCGGCATCGCCATCTCCCTGGGTTTCCAGGACACGCTCTCAAACCTTATCGGCGGCATGCAAGTGACCTTTATGGGCATCATCAAGCCCGGCGACAATATCGAGGTCGGCGGTGTGTCGGGCGTGGTCCAAGACATCACTTGGCGCCATACAACGATTGAGGATGCCTGTGGACAGACCATCATTGTGCCCAACTCCAACATCTCCAAGAACACGCTCGTGCATTTGATGCCCTTTGGGCGTGTGGCCGTGCCCGTTGCCGTAAAGGACACGTCCAAGTGGGCCTCGCTCGACGCACTGGCAGACGAGCTGACCAGCGCCACCAAGGCCGCCGTGCTTCCCATCTCGGGCTTTGACAAGGAGCCCTACGTACTCTTTAGCGAAATCGGCGACTTTGGCATCAAAGGAAAGATCATCTTTATCGTCAGCGACGACAGCACTACTTTCACGGCAGCCGACGCCTGCATCCGCGCCATCGCCCCCATCATCGCCTAAACCACCGCAAAGGGGACAGGCATCTTTGTAGTGGTTTTCATTCGTGGTACCATGGTTCATATAGTTGTTTAAACGACTAAGGGAGCAACATTATGGAAGAGGCCTATCGTCAAGCACGCAAGCGCGGCGAGCAAGGACGTCGACGCGCCATTAGCCAAAGCGAGCATCCATACCTTACGGACCTCGATAGCTTGGTTGCTCAGCTCCCCTTAGGTCAGCGAGAGAATGTCGGCCTGCGGGATATTCCGCTCGAAATGGTCGTCGGCACGGTCACCAAGGGCCGTCAGTCCGCCTTTTCGTGTAACTTTATGCCCCTGCTTCCGTTTAGCACCGAGTTCGCCCGCAAGTGGTCCAACCTCTACGACATCCAGGTAACCGAGGGCTATCGCGACCCCATCATCGTCACCGAGTTCATGCATCGGTTCTATGTCCAGGAAGGCAACAAACGCGTTAGTGTCCTTAAATTCCTAGACGCCCCGACGGTTTCGGCCAAGGTCAACCGTCTCTACCCCGGCAAATGGGATTCCGTCGAAAGCCGCCTGTACGGCGAGTTCTGCGCGTTTTGGCGCGTCTGCCCCCTATACGAGATCGAGTTCTCGCGTGAGGGAAGCTACGAAACGCTCGCCAAGATGCTCGGTCAGAACCTTATCGAAAAATGGCCGCAGAAAAAGGTCGACTACCTGCGCCACACCTTCCTGCTCTTTAAGCGCGCCTACCTTCGCGCAGGCGGCGACCACCTGGACATTACGCCTGCCGACGCCATGCTCGTGTACCTCAATGTGTACAACCAGGACCGCCTGCTGGATACGCCGACGGATATCGTCGTAAACCGCCTGTGCAAGATTTGGCGCGAGCTGGTCATTGCCGGCAAAAATGACGAGGACAAAGTCGATCTTGTCGAAGCACCGAGCGTCGACGAGGAGGAGACGCCCGCCAAGTCCACCTCCGGCGTGCTCAACTTCTTTATGGGCAAGACCGTCTATTCGGCGGCCAACCCCCTGCGCATCGCCTTTATCCATGAGTTCCCCTGTGCGACGTCGAGCTGGGACAGCCTGCACGACCAAGGGCGTCAGTATCTCGATGAGCACTTTGGCGGTATCGTGCGCACCGAGGCGTTCGAGGACTGTCACGATCCGGATGTGTTCTACGCCGCCGTGGAAACGGCTGTCAAACATGGAGCAAACGTCATCTTCTCGACCTCGCACCGCCTGATGGAATACACGCTCAGGGCTGCCGTTGAGTATCCCCGGGTTCGGTTCCTCAACTGCTCTATCGGCCTTCCCCATCAAAGCGTACGCTCGTACTTTGGCAAGATGTACGAGGCCAAGTTTCTCCTGGGCGCCCTTGCCGCCAGCATGGCGGACAACCACCGCATCGGTTACCACGCGTCGGTCTTCGCCTCGGGCGCACTCAGCGAGATCAACGCCTTTGCGATTGGCGCCTCGCTGCTCGACCCCCGTGCGCAAATCATCCTGACCTGGGGCGATGTGCCCGCCGGAGGCCTTGCCGAGGCCATGTGCCGCGAAGGCGTGAGCGTCATGACCGGCGCTGACATGTCAAAGTCGCTCGAAGACCCTACGGCCTACGGACTCCACCGCCTGGTCGATGGCAAGGTTTCCGGCATCGCAATGCCGGTATGGAACTGGGGCCGTTACTACGAGCTCATCGTTCGCAGCCTTCTGCACGGCACGTGGGACGAGACCAGCGATGACAACCAAGTGCGCGCCGTCAACTACTGGTACGGCATGAGCTCCGGCGTTATCGACATCCGTTACGCTCCGGGCCTACCCTACCAGACGCGCAAACTCGTGCAGTTGCTCCGCAACGGCATTGTCGAGGGATCCATCAACCCCTTTGGCGGCGAGCTCCACAGCCAGAACGGCGTGGTACAGATCGAAGGCTTCCCTCCGCTGCCGAGCACGCAGATTGTCGAGATGAATTGGCTGGCGGATAACGTGGTAGGCACCATTCCGCAGCTCGACGATGAGCCGAAAGTCCCTGCCCTATGAAAATCCTTGCCATAGCCGATACCGAAGAACGATGCCTTTGGGAGTGCTTTCGCAAGGAACGCTTTGAGGGCGTCGACCTGATTTTGTCCGCTGGCGATCTGGACCCGGACTATCTTGAGTTTTTGGTTACGGTCATCAACAAACCGCTCATCTACGTGCGTGGCAATCACGATGACCGCTACGCACGTCATGCACCGGGCGGATGTATCTGCGTAGAAGACAGCGTGTACACGTACCGAGGGATTCGCATTGCGGGCCTTGGCGGGTCCATGCGTTATCGCGACGGCGCCAACATGTACACCGAACGCGAGATGTCCAAGCGTATGCGCAAGTTGTCCCGCAAAGTGAAGATGGTCGGCGGCTGCGACATTCTGCTTACCCATGCGCCCGCCGCCGGTATGGGTGATTTGGACGATCTACCGCATCGAGGGTTTGAGTGCTTTAACACGGCGCTTGAGTCCTGGGGGGCCGACTACATGGTGCATGGGCATGTACACCAAAGCTATGGTCGCGATTTTCGGCGCGAGCGGCAGCATGTGTGTGGAACGACGATCATCAACGCCTGCGGCTATACGCAGTTTGAGCTCGACCAGACGCGCTACCCCATCCGTGGCTGGCAGGCAGCCTGGCTCAATTCGCAAACCATGCGCCGCGAGCTCAAACGCCACGATGCCATCGAGTCCTCAACAGCCAGAACACCCTGGTAACCACCACAAAGGGGACACTGTCCCCTTTGTGGTGCTTTTGACGCGATAGCAAGAAACCCGGTCCTGCGCAGGGCAGAACCGGGTTTCTTTAGCAATGCTTGCTTTGCTCAGGCAGTAACTAGCAGTTACTCAGCCAGGAAGTCACGCTGGACAGCGGGATCGACCTTGACGCCAGGGCCCATGGTGGAAGACACGGAGATGGACTTGACATACTTGCCCTTAGCAGAAGAGGGCTTGACGCGCAGGATCTCAGTGTACAGGGCAGCGTAGTTCTCGACGAGCTGCTGCTCAGAGAAGGACTTCTTGCCCAGGGGCACGTGGCAGATGCCGTAGCGGTCGGCGCGGTACTCAACGCGGCCAGCCTTGAGCTCGGAGACCATCTTGGCGACGTCCATGGTCACGGTGCCGAGCTTGGGGTTCGGCATGAGGCCACGGGGACCAAGGATCTTACCGATGCGGCCAACCTTGGCCATCATGTTCGGCGTAGCGATAGCGGCGTCGAAGTTGATCTCGCCCTTCTGAATCTGGGCGACGAGCTCGTCGGAACCGATGATGTCGGCGCCGGCAGCCTCAGCCTCACGGGCCTTCTCGCCCTCGGCAAAGACGGCAACACGAACGGTCTTGCCGGTGCCGTGGGGCAGGGAGATGGAACCACGGATGTTCTGGTCAGCCTTACGAGTATCGATGCCCAGACGGAAGTGAGCCTCGACGGTCTCGTCGAACTTGGCGGTGTCGAGCTCCTTGATGAGCTTGGCAGCCTGAAGGGGGGTGTAGAGCGTGGCGCGGTCGATCTTCTCGGCAGCGGCGTTATAGCTCTTACCATGCTTAGCCATGTGCATTACCTCCTGTGGTTAAACGGGCGTGAGCCCTCCCACATCGTATCGTGTGCCCTATTGCACACATTTAACAGGCGCCCCGGTCGGCGCACCCGTCGTTACCAAAAGATATCGCTACTCAGCGATGGTGACGCCCATGGAACGGGCGGTACCGGCGATGATCTTCTTAGCGGCGTCAATGTCGTTGGCATTGAGGTCCGGCATCTTGATCTCGGCGATCTTGGTGAGCTGCTCCCGGGAGAGCTGACCAACCTTGTCGGCCTGGGGCTTAGCGGAACCAGACTTGAGGTTCAGCTCCTTCTTGATGAGGTGAGCCGCCGGCGGAGTCTTGGTGATGAAGGAGAAGGACTTATCCTCGTAGACAGAGATCTCAACGGGGATGATGTCGCCCTTCTTGTCCTGCGTCTCGGCGTTAAAGGCCTGGCAGAACTGCATGATGTTCACGCCAGCAGCGCCCAGGGCGGGGCCGACGGGAGGAGCGGGGTTAGCTGCACCAGCAGGAATCTGGAGCTTAATGACGTTGGCAACCTTCTTCTCAGCCATGGTCATTCCTTTCGAATCACGAGTGTGAAGTACTTGCTATATCGTAAGCACGCACGTGTTAGAAGCACTCCTGAGATGAGCAGTCACAGAAGAAGCACGCTCGCGCGAACGGACGAAAACTTAAGCGATGACAGCGACCTGGTTAAAGTCGAGCTCGACCGGCGTCTCGCGGCCAAAGATCATCAGCGTGACCTTGAGCTTGCCAGCCTCGGTGTTAACCTCGGAGACCTTGCCATCAAAGTCGGTAAGCGGGCCATCGGTGACGCGGACGGACGTACCGACCTCAATATCAACCGAGGTGCGCTTGGGCGAATCGCCCTTACCGGGACGACGAGTCATCTTGTTGTACTCGTCGCGGGAAAGCGGAGCGGGCTTGCCGTTGCCGCCTAGGAAACCGGTGACGCCAGGCGTGTTACGAACACACGTCCAAGCATCGTCATCCATCTCCATGCGGACCAGGACATAACCCGGGAAGATCTTGGAATCCTTGGTCTCACGCTTGCCACCCTCTTTAATCTCGGTGACGCGCTCCATAGGAATCTCGATATCAAAGATACGGTCCTGCATGCCCATAGTCTCGATGCGATGCTCGAGATCGGACTTAACGCGGTTCTCGTATCCAGAGTAAGTGTGAACGACGTACCAACGCTTAGACATGGTTTAGCCCCTCAATCCAGAGAACAGAGCAAGAGCCTCGCCAAAGCCAGCATCGAGCAGAGCGATGACGACGCCGACGACGATCAGAGAAGCGCAAACGACAACCGAGTAGTTCACGAGCTCCTTCTTATCGGGCCACGTGACACGCTTCATCTCGGACTTGACCGAAGCGAAATACTTCTTGGTGCGGGCGAAGAAACCAGGCTTCTCGTTCTTCTTGGACTTCGCAGCCTTCTCGTTCTTCTTGGCAACGGCCTTCTTGGCCTCAACCTTGGAGTTGGCGGCAGCTTTGTTGGCAGGTGCCGGCTGCTGAGCCTTCTTCTTGTTCTTCTTGTTGGCCATTTGGGTTACCTCCGCGCAATGCGCTTATACATGAGTAAACCGTAAGCCCCCAAGTGGGAGCTTACGGAATAATGACTGGCACGCCAGGAAGGACTCGAACCCTCAACACTCGGTTTTGGAGACCGATGCTCTACCAATTGAACTACTGGCGTATGTGACTAGAGACTAGCGAGTCTCTTTGTGCAGCGTGTGGTGACGGCACCAGGGGCAATACTTCTTGATCTCCATACGATCAGGCATGGTCGACTTGTTCTTGGTGGTCGTATAGTTGCGGCGCTTGCACTCAGTGCACGCAAGAGTAACTAGAGTACGCATGTATCCTGAACCTTTCATTTCCGCCCCGTACGGGCACGAGTTGTTACTTTATCAGCTCCACGTAAGTGCTGTCAATGAAAACCTCGAGTCAATTGGTTCTCGGTGGATCCATTCATATTTGGAACACATCAATGAAGCCATCGAGAGCTAATCGACGGTGCATCCAGGACCATTATCGATCCTCTCGACACCAGCAACGGCTCAATATCCATTGCAGAAAAGAACCCGGCACCCATATAAGTGCCGGGTTCTCTAAGTCAACTATATCAAAGAGCTAATTTACTCAATGATCGTGGAGACGATGCCCGAACCGACGGTGTGGCCACCCTCGCGGATAGCGAAGCGCAGGCCCTCCTCCATGGCGATCGGGTGGATGAGGTCGCCCTCGATGGTGATGTGGTCACCAGGCATAGCCATCTCGGTGCCCTCGGGGAGCTTGACCGTACCGGTAACGTCGGTGGTACGGAAGTAGAACTGAGGACGATAACCATCGAAGAACGGGGTGTGACGGCCGCCCTCCTCCTTGGTCAGAACGTAAATCTCGCCGGTGAACTTGGTGTGCGGGGTAACCGAACCGGGCTTGCAGAGAACCTGGCCGCGCTCGATGTCCTCACGCTTGATGCCGCGGAGCAGCAGACCGACGTTGTCGCCAGCCTCGCAGAAGTCCATGGACTTACGGAACATCTCGATACCGGTAACGACGGTGTTCTGGGTATCCTTGATGCCGACGATCTCGACGGGCTCGTTGAGCTTGAGCTCACCGCGCTCGACACGGCCGGTAGCAACGGTACCACGGCCGGAGATGGTCATAACGTCCTCAACGGCCATCAGGAACGGGAGGTCGTTGTTACGAGCAGGCGTCGGGATGTACTCGTCGACGGCCTTCATGAGCTCGCGGATAGCGTCCATCCACTTGGCGTCGCCCTCGAGAGCGCCCAGAGCGGAACCACGGATGACGGGGATGTCGTCGCCGGGGAAATCGTACTCGGAGAGGAGCTCACGGGTCTCCATCTCGACGAGGTCGATGAGCTCGTCATCGTCGACCATGTCGCACTTGTTCAGGAAGACGACGATGTAGGGAACGCCGACCTGACGGGCGAGCAGGATGTGCTCGCGGGTCTGAGCCATGGGGCCGTCGGTAGCAGCGATGACCAGGATAGCGCCGTCCATCTGAGCAGCGCCGGAGATCATGTTCTTGACGTAGTCAGCGTGGCCCGGGCAGTCAACGTGAGCGTAGTGACGGGCAGCAGTCTCGTACTCAACGTGGGAGACGGAGATCGTAATGCCGCGCTCGCGCTCCTCGGGAGCCTTGTCGATGTTCTCGAACGCAGTGAAGTCAGCCTTGCAGCCCTCGGTCTCGGAGAGAACCTTGGTGATGGCGGCGGTCAGCGTGGTCTTGCCGTGGTCGACGTGACCAATGGTGCCGATGTTAACATGCGGCTTAGTGCGCTCAAACTTCTCTTTGGCCATAAAGCCCTCCTCTTAACAGGTCGTCCCCGGACGGGACTTTGCCTTTATACCATAGTGGCCTCTCAACATACTATTGAGAAGCCACCGTGTTACCTATGGTAGCGGTGACTGGATTCGAACCAGTGACGCCACGGGTATGAACCGTGTGCTCTAACCAACTGAGCTACACCGCCGGATGGAGCCTGCAACCAGACTTGAACTGGTGACCTCTTCGTTACCAACGAAGTGCTCTACCGACTGAGCTATACAGGCACTTGACGGGTGGGAGCTATAGGATTCGAACCTATGTAGGCAGAGCCAACGGGTTTACAGCCCGTCCCCATTAACCACTCGGGCAAACTCCCAATCGTTCAAGTATCCGCAGGTCCTTTGGTCTTTTGGACCGCCGCCCCCGCGAACGAAGAAGATAATACGATGCCACCTTGGGGGCTGTCAACGAAAACCTCTATATACACGGCCCCGGGCGTATCTATATACCTTTGACCTGCGGTTTTGTTGAGTTTGGATATGAAGGACGGTGGATTTGGATACTGAGCTGACGTTTCCCGAGGTAATACTTTGGTGTAGTAGAGTACACTTTCAGGATCGAACTTCGATATCAGCTTATTTGCACCTATATATAGGTCGAGATCGGGCTTCCACGCCACGATCGAGCGTGGATTATCTCCCACTTTTAGCGCGGCTCTAAGGCCAAAGTGGCAGATTATCCACGTTCATTCTCCAGGCGAGAGAACTGTAAAGCCGCAACTACTCGGGCCAGGCCAAAGTAGACCCATAGAGCGGCTCCCCCTTGGTGCAGGGGTAGCGACTCAAGTAACACGACGACAGCAAGTCGAAAAAATAAGTCATGGCGTATTTCGAATAAACGCCGAGTCGGTCAATTCCGTTTCCCGCATTACCAAGACGATATACACGGTCAAAAGACCTCGATTTGTCATCGTTGCTAAACGCAGTAATTAGAATCTTCCTGCCCGAACGGCAATCAAGATACTCACGCGCCTGTGACGCAAATAGCCCGGAGACCGATACGAGAATTATCAATGACTGCGAAGCGTCTCCCATGTTTTTCAATTCCGCGACGTTAGCCCCAGCAACTATGCGAACTATCTTGCCCGCATAAAACATTTCCTGCTGAAATCGTACGAGATTGGCGCTCACATTATTGGTGCACCAGATTTCAACGTTTTTATGGCCATCAATTTCGTCGACAAGATGCTTAATAGCGATATCGGACACGCCGCTTTCAACCTCAGCGAACATCTCGATCATGCGAACGTCGAGCTCTGCCCTGTACTCCTCGTAGCCAAATTCCTCCTCTCGATGGCTTAAGTCGCTTGGAAAGACTGACTGAGTAAATGATTCTTTCAAATCGCTAAGAGACTGGTAGCCCAATCGATTGCAGAAACGACGAACAGCGGAACGGGTCACAAATGCATCGCGGGTTATTGCGGCAACATTGATTTCGCTCGAACGCCTAATGTGAGCGATGAGATATCGAGCGATGGCGGCATCGTTTGACCCAAACTCGCTGTTGATGATGGAGCGAATGCGATTGAGCACATCGAAGTCATTGATATTCACGTGATCCCTCTTTCCGCTCTCCTCGAAATCATAGTTCATTTATTGAATCAAACAGCTTTGGTCGTTCTCCTATGATTCAAATCAGTTGACGTCATCTTAATCGTAATTCCGCCACACGTATCCACCGTGTTGAATGATGGAAAGGGGATTCATGGGCAACGTGAACAACATCCCGTTTCTCTGGGGTTCCGCCACGGCGTCTTATCAGTGCGAGGGTGCCTGGAACGAAGACGGCAAAGGCCTTGGCGAGTGGGATTTCTTTAACCACACAAGCAATAAGAACATCAACCATGTTGACGGTGATGTATCTTGCGACTTCTACCATCGCTATGAAGAAGATATCCGCATGATGAAAGAAGGCGGACAAAACACCTATCGCTTCTCTCTTTCATGGAGTCGAATCATCCCCACGGGTATCGGCGAAGTGAATGAAAAGGGTATCGATTTTTATAATCGGGTCATTGATTGCTGCCTCGAAAATGGCATAGAGCCCAACGTTACGCTGTTCCATTACGATCTGCCATTCACGCTTGCTTGCAAAGGCGGATGGCTGAACAACGATATGGCAGAGTGGTTCTGCAAATACGCCAAGATTTGCTTTGAGCGCTTTGGAGACCGCGTCAAAATCTGGGCTACCGTTAACGAGCCGCATTTCTACAGCTACTGCGTAAACATGTTGGGCAACTATCCCCCCAATCGATCGCTCGACGTTCAGTCGTACATGCAGTTTCAGTACAACCTGATGCGCGCAAGCGCACTCGCAGTCCGAGCATATCGTCAAATGGGCTACGACGGCATCATCGGCGCCGTCCACGATGGCGGCGTTGTCGAACTCGACCCGGCAACCGAGCACCCCGATGACGTATTTCGATACGCAGACTTTTTCGCCAATCGCATGATTCTGGCACCAGCACTTCAGGGTCAACTGCCGCCAGAAATGGACGAAATCCTTGAAAAACTTGGCGTCTCGCTCTATCGATCCCCAAATGACGTAGAAGAATTCAGAGACGGTAAAGTCGATTTTATTGGACTCAACGTGTATTGCCGAGAGTATGTAACCGACTGGCACGGTGGAGAGCTTGCCGTTTCGGCGAACAATAAGGGCGGTTCGAGCAAAAAGGTCGAAGGAAAATGCATTGCGCCCTTGTTTGAAAGCGCCCGCGACAGCAATGTTCCCCGCAATAAATGGGGCCGCGAAATACTCCCAAGTTGCATGTATTCAACCATCATGGATGTCCACGAGCGCTATGACGCGCCCCGCATCTTTATTACGGAAAACGGACATGGCGCCTATGAGCAACCAGACGCAGACGGAATGATCCACGATGATGACCGCATCGAGCTTCTGGGCCAGTTCATCGAGCACATGATGAGGGCTAAGCGCGACGGCGCGCGCGTTGAGGGCTACTACCTCTGGTCGACGATGGATCTGTATAGCTGGATCAACGGCTACGAAAAACGATACGGACTTGTCCATATCGACTTCGAGAACAATCTGGAGCGCACCCCCAAAAAGAGCTGGTATTGGTACCGAGACCTTATCTCGAAGTATCAGGAGCAGGAAGGTTAGGAGAAAGAGATGAAATATCAGGCAATGTCCGAAACAGTCCTAAAGGCTGTTGGCGGCAAAGAGAACATTACATCGGTAACTCATTGTGCGACGCGCCTTCGCATCGACGCACGAGACACCTCGATCATCGATCTCCAGCTCGCCAAATCGGCCGACCAGGCGCTCGGGGCAGTAGTCAGCGGTGGCCAGCTTCAAGTGATCATCGGCCCCAACGTCACCGAGGCTTACAACGACTTCCTCGACTTCGCGGGAATCGAAGTCGGCGGTGGCACGGTTGCCGACGATGCCCAAACCGCCAAAGACCTTGCAGAAGGCATTAAAAGCGGTAACACCCCCATGGGCTTGATTGAGAAATTCGGGAACGTCTCTGCGCAGGTATTCATGCCCATCGTCCCGGCGCTCATCGTTGGCGGACTCATTCTTTCGATCAAGAATCTCCTGGTCAATTATTGTGGATTGAACACCGATAGCGGAACCGCCCAGGTTCTGCTGGCGATCTTCAGCGCCTCATTTAGCTTCCTGCCCGTTTACCTCGGCTATCAGCTCGCCGCCGTCATGAAGATGCAGCCTATCATGGGCGCACTGCTGGGCGCAATCATGATTAGCTCGTCTATTAGCGGTGCTGAGGGTCTCGACTTTCTTGGCATCCCCATCCCGACGAATGACTACTCGAGCACGGTGGTGCCAATCGTACTGGGCGTTGTGTTCATGTACTTTGTTGATCGCGGTCTTCAGAAAATCATCCCCGACATTACCAAACTGTTCTTGAAGCCGCTGCTCACCATGTTCATCGTCGTGCCTGTTGAGCTGATTATCCTCGGCCCCGCCGGCAGCATGATGGGCTACGCGCTGAGTGATGCCGCCACGTGGCTCATGGATAACGTGGCATTTATCGCTACTCCAGTCCTTGCAGCCCTTAACCCCTATTTTGTCATGCTCGGTCTTGATAAGGCCTACATCGCGATCGAAGTTACGAGCTTGGCGCAGCTCGGCTGGGCGCCCATCATCTTTGGCTTCATCTCAAACCTCTGCATTGGCGGCACGAGTCTCGCCTTGGCAACTGCAATGAAAGGCAACAAGGAGAAGAGAGGTATGGTCACCACGGTTGCCGTCACCGCACTCTGTGGCGTAACTGAGCCCGCATTTTACGGCTGCCTCATCGAGCGTCCCCGCCTGCTTGTCGGCACGGCAATCGGCGCCCTCTGCGCGGGACTCCCTGCAGGTATCTTCGTCCTGAAGGAGTATGTTGCGGGAGCATGCCCCGGTCTTCTTTCTGCGCTGATCTTTATCGCTCCCGATGGATCCATGGGCAACTTCGTACTGGCATGCGTTGTCGCCGTCATCGCCATCGTCGTCTCGTTCATCGCTGCACGCGTGATCATCAAGAAGAATCCCAACTATATTGAGTAGATGCCCGCTGCTTGCATTGGGGACATCCTCGGCAGACCATTAGCAAGAACCCAAGAAGTCCCTTAGGAGCTCGATTAATCCATTCGGATTCCTCAGGCACAAACGACCCCGATTCCACAATGAAATCGGGGTCGTTGTTTCTAAAGCCTTCGATAGACAATCGGTGTTTACCTTAGCTCCCTATCCAAGTTAATTATCCACGCTCGTTCTCCGGTCGGAAGATTTTCTTCGCTCGCGTGTCCAGAAATCCACGATCGAGCAGAACATCCAGGTCCACACCCGCCCTTGTCTCGATCTGTAACAGCAAGAGGCCTATTCCGCTTCTACATGTTACAGATCAAGATATTCCTAAAACACCCTAAGTTTCATCTCAATCTGTAACAGTTAGATGCCAAATATCGGTCTTGGTGTTACAGATTTAGACAAACTGGAGGACGAGACAAACCAAAAACGGGATGGGCGCTAACCTGATGGCGCGCCACCTAAATAGAAACGGGCTCTGTCCCATATAGAGACAGAGCCCGAAACTCTCATGGAGCCAGTGACAGGAATCGAACCTGCAACCCACTGATTACAAATCAGTTGCGCTACCGTT
>CAVEDI010000157.1:0-8898 GCA_963614405.1 Oscillospiraceae bacterium
CGGCGGACGAGCCCTTGGCCCAAGCAGGATAAAGTCTTCAGCAGCCCTTGCAGCAAAAATGATCTGTTTCCCTCCGTCCCCTATGGATCACCTAATCCGATGGGGACGGAGGGAAACAGATCATTTTGAACTTCACCGTCCGTTCGTGCCGTTCAGCGGCCGACAGGCGCCGTTGGGCGATAAATTATTCTCGCAACGTGATAATAATCTTGCATCGCGCGGAAACCTTGAGTACTATCCCAAATCAAGCGCGGTGTTCAGACCGAATTGTGCCTCCCGGTGTGAACGCCGCGCTCACGCTCTCTATCTGATCGTAAGGAGAAAAACATGAGCAAGACCGTCGTGTCTTCCGATAACGCACCCGCAGCCATCGGCCCGTATTCCCCCGGCATCCAGACCGGCAACATGGTGTTCTTGTCCGGCCAGCTGGGCATCGACCCCGCAACCGGCAAGATGCCCGAGGGCGTCGAGGCCCAGGCTAAGCAGTCCCTTGCTAACGTCGAGGCTCTGCTGACCGCTGCCGGCGCCACCTTTGCCGATGTCGTCAAGACCACGGTCTACCTGGCCGACATTGCCGACTTCGCTGCCGTGAACGAGATCTACGCTTCCAAGTTCGAGGCTCCGTTCCCCGCGCGCAGCGCTTTCCAGGTTGCCGCTCTTCCGGCCGGCGGTCTGGTCGAGATCGAGGTCGTCGCCGCTCTCTAAGACGTTGGCGAAAACAAAACATGACATGCAAAAAGACCCTGCAGTGCGTGTGAACTGCAGGGTCTTTTGTCAAGCGATGCGACAAAAATGATCCGTTTCCCTCCGTCCCCAAGGGTTAACGTTTAGCCTTCCTTGCGGACTTTTTGCAGGTAGCGGTAGACGCTGGGCTCCGAGATGCCCAGCGCGGTGGCGGCGCAGGCCACGGCGCCCTTGAGCATGAACACCCCGTTGCCGTTGAGGTGGCGAATGACGTCCACGCGGTCGCTCTGACCAAGCGACGCTACATCCAGCCCGCGCGCGCTCAGCAACTCGGAAATACTGCGGTCGATGAGTTCCTGCGTAGACTCCGAAAGGCTTTCGACCTCGATAGACGCGGGCTCCGCCTGTCTAGGCGCCGCGTCGAAGCAGGCCATGAGCTGCTGCGCCATGGCGTTGATGGAGCGCACGGTCGAGAGGTCGGTGTTGACGCAGAGCATACCGACAATCTCGTCATTCTCGCGGATAAAGTACGTCGCCGACTCCAACGTCTTGCCACCGGCACCGCGCCCCTCGTAGCCCGTAATAAACGGCAGGTCGCGATATTTGGCGTCGTGCATGATCTTGAGTGCCAGGTCGGTGGCGGGACCGCCGACCTTGCGGCCGCTCACGATGCCGTTGCGAATATCGACGATGGCGTGGTCGGGATCCGAGAAATCGTGCAGCACGATTTCGCTGTTTTTGCCGAGTATCTGCTCCAGGAAATCGACCATCGGCAAAAAGCGACGTACGGTCTCGTTCACGGGCAACTCCTTTTGGTTCTATCGAAGTGTTCATAACAATTTTTTATCATGGTAACACGCTGCTCATCATCTCGTATATCAGCAGGTACATTGCGTAATACAGACGAACGGTAGGAATTTGGCGGTAAACGGTTGACCAAAAGAAAAGTTAGATGTTATTTTGACCAGACACTTTCCTGACCTGCGGAAATGCGTTATCTCAGCTGAAGAATAGTCTGATAACAAAAAATTATTATTGAGAATGAGAATCATCTTTAATACGATATGCAACGAAGGCACAACCTCAACCCCGCGCTGCGTCACAATAGAGCGTTAGATGCGAAAACAACTATTTCGAGGATTGGTGGTCAAATGACCCAGGAGACGGTTACGAACGGCACTGAAGCCCTGTTCACTCGCGAAGGCATGCCGCCCGTTAAGGAAATGATCCCGTGTGCCCTTCAGCATGTACTGGCATCGTTTGCCGGCATCATTACACCGGCGGTCATCATGGCCGGTGTCTACGGCTTTAATAGCCAGCAGAGCACCGACATCATCCAGGTTGCACTCATTCTTTCGGCAATCGACACGGCCCTTCAGGCCTTCGCTCCCTTCCGTCGTATCGGCGGCGGCCTGCCCATCGTCATGGGCGTTTCGTTCGCGTTCCTGCCGGCCCTTCAGGCCATGGGCGCCTCGGGCTTTAGCTTTGGCGCGCTGCTGGGCGGCGAGATCGTCGGCGGTGCCGTTGCGGTTCTCTTTGGTCTGGCCTACAGCAAGATCAAGTGGCTGTTCCCGCCCGTCGTGACCGGTACGGTCATCTTCTCCATTGGCGTCTCTCTCTATCCCACGGCCGTCAAGTACATGGCCGGCGGTATGGGTACGCCGCTGTGGGGCACCCCGCAGGCCTGGTGCGTCGCTCTTATCACCTTCGCCGTGGTCTTTGCGCTCGCCAACTTTGGCAAGGGCACGCTCAAGCTGGGATCCGTGTTCTTTGGCATGATCGTTGGCATGATCGTCTCCATCCCCTTTGGCATGATCGACTTCTCCAGCGTCGCCACCGCTCAGGTCTTCGCCCTTCCCAAGCTTATGCCCTACGCGCTCGAGTTTGATCCCGAGGTCTGCATTACCCTCGCTGTCGTGTTCCCCATGGTTGCCATCCAGGTTATCGGTGACGTTTCCGCCGCCTGCCTGGGCTCCATCGACCGTATGCCCACCGAGCGCGAGCTCTCCGGCGCTATTGTGTCTCAGGGCCTCACCTCTATGGTCGGCGGCCTGCTGGGCGGTCTTCCCACCAGCGCCCTTGGCCAGAACGTGGGCATCATCTGCTCCAACAAGGTCGTCAACAAGTGGGTCTTTGTGATCATCGCGGCCGTCTTTGCCATCGCCGGCCTGTTCCCGCAGCTCTCTGCCGTCCTTTCCGCCATCCCGCAGCCTGTCATCGGCGGCGCGACCGTCGGCGTCTTTGGCACCATCACCATGAACGGTGTGCGCATGTTCACCCGCGAGGGCCTCACGCAGCGCACCACCACCATCGTCGGCACCTCGGTCGTCTTTGGCCTGGGTATCTGGATGGCCAGCGGTTGCCTTGCCGGCGAGGGCATGCCCACCTGGGTGTCCACCGTCATCGGCTCCAACGCCGTGACCCCCACCGCCATCATGGCCATTGTCCTTAACCTGATCCTTCCGCAGACGCCGGTCGTGGCTCAGCACATCGATGCCGCCAAGGATGCCGCTGTGGATCTGGTCCTGCCCGAGAGCAAGAAGTAACCAATTCGGTGCTATTCGCCGGCGGACGCATCGCCTCGTCCGCCGGCGCCATGCGGCGCCAAGCCGCACTTCAAAGGGCTTGTCCCTTTGGTGAAGCGTTGACGGGAGAGGGCCCGTTTCCGGTGTAGGCCGGCGCTTCGCACTTCCGCCATGTCAGAGGTGTCAAACCCCGCCTCTGATGTTGAAGGGAGCATTTATGCTTCTGGTCGCTAACGGTTCCGTCTTTACCCGCAACGCTCAGACTCCGTTCATTCCCAACGGTGCGGTCGCCATTGACGGAGATACGATCGTCGAAGTGGGCCCCGAGCGCGAGCTCAAGGCCAAGTACCCGGATGCCGAGTACGTCGACGCCCAGGGCAACCTCATCATGCCCGGACTTATCAACTGCCACACCCACATCTACTCGGGTCTGGCCCGCGGCCTTGCCATTAAGGGCTGCAACCCCACCAACTTCCTGGAGAATCTTGAGCAGCAGTGGTGGAAGATCGACGACAACCTGACGCTCGACGGCACCAAGGCCAGCGCCTATGCCACGATTCTGGATTCCATCCGCGACGGCGTCACCACGATCTTCGATCACCATGCGAGTTTCTGCGAGATCCCAGGCAGCCTCTTTACCATTAAGGACGCCGCACAGGAGCTGGGCATGCGTTCGTGCCTGTGCTACGAGGTTTCCGACCGCCGTGGTCAGGAAAAATGCGACCAGGCTATTGCCGAGAACGCCGAGTTTGCCCAGTGGGCCGCCAAGGAGCGTCGCGATAACGACAACCACATGATCGCCGCAATGTTTGGCGGTCACGCCACCTTTACGCTGTCGGACGAGACTATGGATAAGATGGCCGAGGCCAACAACGGCCTGACCGGCTTCCACATCCACGTGTGCGAGGGCATGAACGATGTGTGGGATTCCCGCCTCAACCGCGGCGGCATCAGCCCCGTCGAGCGCCTGCTGCAGCACAACCTGCTCGGTCCCGACACCATGCTGGGTCACTGCATTCACGTGACGCCCGCCGAGATGGATATCGTCAAGGAGTCCGGCACCTGGCTGGTTAACAACCCCGAATCCAATATGGGTAACGCCGTGGGCTGCGCTCCCGTGCTCGAGTTCTTCCGCCGCGGCATTCCCGTGTGCATGGGCACCGATGCCTACACCCACGACATGCTCGAGAGCCTTAAGGTCTTCCTGATCATTCAGCGTCACAACGCCGCCATGCCCAACGTGGGCTGGTGCGAGGCCATGACCATGCTGTTCGAGAATAACGCCAAGATGGCGAGCAAATACTTTGATCGCAAACTCGGTGTGCTCGAGGTCGGCGCTGCCGCCGACGTCATCGTTATGGACTACAAGCCCTTTACGCCGCTGAGCGAGGAGAACATCGACGGCCACATGCTCTTTGGCATGATGGGCAAAAACTGCCGCACCACCATCATCAACGGCCGCGTCCTGTACAAGGATCGCGAGTTCGTTGGCATCGATGAGGAAAAGATCAACGCGTGGACCATGGCTGAGTCCAAGAAGCTCTGGAGCACGCTCAACGATCGCGTGTACTAATTCCAATTGGAGATTCGCGCGCGTCGGATGTTTCGCCGCATCCGACGCGCGTATAGGCGGCCTCCGCGGGGTCGCCGGCGCTGTGCTAGCGCTACACCGTATTTGCGCCCGCCGCGCGGTCTCGCCGGGCGTTACAGAGAGGAGCTCATTATGAGCGACATCATGAGGCCGATCCCGTTTTCGCAGCTGATGAACTGGATCATCGAGGAGCACAAGACCCAGGACGCCATCTTTGGCGTGCGCAAGATGGTCACGACCAACCAGGAGGGCGCGCTTCCCATTTTTGACGAGCGCATCGAGACTCCGTTTGGCCCGGCCGCCGGCCCCAATACGCAGCTTGCCCAAAACATCGTGGCATCCTACGTGGCCGGTTCCCGCTTCTTTGAGCTCAAGACCGTCCAGGTTATGGACGGCGAGGAGCTCTCCAAGTGTGTGAACAAGCCCTGCATCGTGGCGCAGGACGAGTGCTACAACTGTGAGTGGTCGACCGAGCTCGAGGTTCCGCAGGCCTTTGCCGAGTACGTGAAGGCATGGTTCGCCTGCCACCTCATCGCTCGCGAGTACGGCCTGGGAAGCCCGGACGGTTTTGTCTTCAACATGTCCGTGGGTTATGACCTGGAGGGCATCAAGAGCCCCAAGGTCGACGCCTACATCGAGGGCATGAAGGACGCCAGCGGCTCTGACGTCTGGAATGAGTGCCGCGCATGGGCGCTTGCCAACCTGGACAAGTTTGAGCATGTCGACGCCGCGTTCGTCGAGTCCATCCCGGCACGCGTCTCCAACTCCATCACCGAGTCTACCCTGCACGGCTGCCCGCCGGCCGAGATCGAGCGCATCGCGACCTATCTGATCACCGAGAAGGGCCTCAACACCTACATCAAGTGCAACCCCACACTGCTGGGCTATGAGTTTGCCCGCCAGCGTCTGAACGAGCTGGGCTTTGACTACATCGTCTTCGATGACACGCACTTCCGCGAGGACCTGCAGTGGGCCGATGCCGTGCCTATGTTCGAGCGCCTGATCGCCCTGTGCGCCGAGCGCGGCCTGGAGTTTGGCGTCAAGCTGACCAACACGTTCCCCGTCGACGTGACGAGGAACGAGCTGCCCTCTACCGAGATGTACATGTCCGGCCGTTCGCTGTTCTCGCTGACCATCGAGGCTGCCCGCCGCATTACCGAGCAGTTTGACGGCAAGCTGCGCATCAGCTACTCCGGCGGTGCCACGGTCTACAACATCCGCGCCCTGTACGATGCCGGCATTTGGCCCGTTACCCTGGCGACCGACGTGCTCAAGCCCGGTGGCTACGAGCGCTTTAGTCAGATGGCCGGCGAATTTGGCGATCTGGACGGCAAGCCGTTCGCGGGCGTCTCTCTCAAGGCTGTGACCGCGATTCAGGCTGACTCGCTCACCAACCCGCTCTACAAGAAGCCGCTGCGTCCGCTGCCCGACCGCAAGGTCGCCGGCAAGAGCCCGCTTTCCGACTGCTTTACCACGCCGTGCCGCACGAGCTGCCCCATCCAACAGGATATTCCCGCCTATCTGGCGGCTGTTGACGAGGGCCGCTACGAGGACGCACTCAACATCATCATCGAGCGCAACGCCCTGCCGTTTATTACCGGCACCATCTGCCCGCATCCCTGCGGTCGTGCCTGCGAGCGTGCGTTCTACGAGCCCGAGGGTGCCCAGATTCGCGCCAGCAAGCTCAAGGCCGCCCGTGAGGCCATGACCGCCGTGCTGCCCAAGCTGCGCGCCCAGGCCATCGCCAACGACGGTGAGCGCAACGTTGCCGTTATCGGCGGCGGCCCGGCCGGCCTGGCGACGGCGTTCTTCCTGACGCGTGCCGGCGTGCCCGTCACCATCTTTGAGGCCCGCGACTCTCTCGGCGGCGTGGTCCGCCACGCGATCCCCGAGTTCCGCATTGCGAGCGACGATATCTCCCACGATGCCGAGCTCTGCCTGGCCTTTGGCGCCAAGGTGCAGCTCAACGCTCGCGTGGATTCCATCGACGAGCTCAAGGCTCAAGGCTTTACCGACGTGGTCGTGGCCACCGGTGCCTGGATGCCCGGCTCTGCGGGCCTGGGCGAGGGTGCCGAGCTCGATGTGCTGGAGTTCCTCGAGGCCGCCAAGAAGGGCGAGAAACTCGAGCTGGGCGAGGACGTCGTGGTCATTGGCGCCGGCAACACCGCCATGGACGCGGCCCGCGTGGCCAAGCGTCTGGCTGGCGTGAAGAACGTGCGCCTGGTGTATCGCCGCACCAAGAAGCAGATGCCCGCCGACGAGGAAGAGCTCGATCTTGCTCTTGCCGACGGCGTTGAGCTCTGCGAGCTGCTGGCGCCCAAGGCACTCAACGGCTCCGTGCTGACCTGCGACGTCATGGAGCTCGGCGAGCCGGATACAAGCGGCCGTCGCAGCCCCGTCGCCACGGGCGAGACCGTCGAGCTTTCCGCCACCACGGTGATCTGCGCCGTGGGCGAGGGCATCGATGCCAGCCTGTACGATGCCACGGGCGTCGAGCACGACCGTCGCGGCCGTCTTGCCGCCACCTCCACCGGCGTCGAGGGCGTTTGGGCTGCCGGCGACTGCCGTCGCGGTCCTGCCACCGTGGTCGAGGCTATCGCCGATGCCGCCGAGGTCGCCCGTGCCATCGCCGGTGTGGACTTTAACAAGTACGCCGACCAGAATGCTCAGGCCGATCGCGAGGACGCCTGCTACGAGCGCAAGGGGTCGCTGTGCCGCGACAAGCGCAACTGCACCAAGACCCGCTGCCTGGGCTGCGGCTCGGTGTGCGAGGTCTGCTGCGATGTGTGCCCCAACCGCGCCAACGTTGCCATTAAGGTGCCGGGTCTCGCCAAGCATCAGGTCGTCCACGTCGACGGCATGTGCAACGAGTGCGGCAACTGCGCTGTGTTCTGCCCCTACCAGGAGGGCCGTCCCTACAAGGACAAGCTCACCCTGTTCTGGAGCGAGCAGGACATGGAGAACTCCGAGAACGAGGGCTTCCTGGCTGTGGACGAGGACCACTTTAAGGTCCGCGTCGCCGGCACGGTCCGCACCGTCTCGGTCGATGCCGTCAACACCGGCCTTCCCGAGGCCGTCCGCCTGACCATCAGGGCTGTGCGCGACAACTATCCGTATCTCCTTAAGAAATAGGCGAGTCTCTTATGGCCAAATCCATTCAACATAACGTGGCCTACGTTGCCTGCGGAAGCGGTTGCGCCTCCGCAGGCGGCGACGCCCGCTGCAGCGAAGGCTGCATTGGCTGTGGCGCCTGCGTCACGGCCTGCCCCCACGGTGCCATTGCGCTGGTCGATGGCATCGCCCGCGTGGATCGCTCAAAGTGCACGGGCTGTGGCCTGTGCGGCATGGCGTGCCCGCAGCGCGTGATTGCCTTCGTTCCCGGCTACCAGAATATCCTGGTGCGCTGCAACAACACCGATAAGGGCGCCATCGCCCGTAAGATTTGCGATACGAGCTGCATCGGTTGCGGCATGTGCGCCAAAAAGTGCCCTGCCGGCGCTATCCGCATCGAGGACAACTGCGCCCATATCGACGGTGCGGATTGCCTGTCGTGCGGCATGTGCGCCGTCGTCTGCCCGCATGGCGCCATCCACGACCGCACCGGCATCGCCGCCGGCGTGTAGAAGGGAATCACCATGGCACAGGAATTCACTTTTACCGTTAACGGCGTCGAGCGCACGACGACCCAAAACAAACCGCTGCTGCGCTACCTGCGCGACGACCTGCATATCCATTCCGCCAAGGACGGCTGCTCCGAAGGTGCTTGTGGCACCTGCACCATCCATGTGGACGGTGCAGCCGTCAAGGCGTGCGTGCTGACCACCGCTCTTGCCGCCGGCCGCAACATCGTGACCGTCGAGGGCCTGCCCGAGGACGTGCGCGAGGCCTTTGTGTACGCCTTTGGCGCCGTGGGCGCCGTGCAGTGCGGTTTTTGCATTCCCGGCATGGTCATGGCGGGTGCGGCGCTCATCGCCGAGGACCCCGAGCCCACTGAGGAGCAGATCAAGTACGCCATTCGCGGTAACGTCTGTCGCTGCACCGGCTACAAAAAGATTATCGAGGGCATCTCGCTGGCCGCTGCGGTGCTCCGCGGCGAAA
>CAVEDI010000158.1:0-3301 GCA_963614405.1 Oscillospiraceae bacterium
TACGCTTGAACTGAGAAGGGGGAGGCCTCGCGGCCTCCCCCTTTTTTGCGTTTACCGGGCATAAATGACTCATTTACGCCAGACGATTTAATTCTTTTTGGTATTGAGCTTTTATTTAAAGAAAATAAAACGAATAACAAGGGCAATTGCTATGGCTGCAATGATCAAAAGCAGGATTGTCAGTCGATGCTGCTTGCGTCGTTTACTTGACGAAACGAAGATTGATTTTCCCTGTTTTGGCGTTTCGAGATAGCGAGCCGAATTCGTCAAGGTTTGCTTTGGTCGAGGACCTCTTTGTTGATGAGTGGCGGATGCTTTCATCGGCTCATCACTAGCTGCGCTGTTTTTAGATAATGGTGCGTCTTTCAGATATACGGGGTCTCCCGAGGCGACGCCCATATGTTTACGTCCCGTTTGGGCATCCTCGAGCGTTTGATATCGATTTCTCGTCACATACTCGGGCTCCGGATCATTAATGGGCTCTTGCGAGATGTGGGGGCGATGGAACCGTGGCGGCTGCGTGGAAGTATCTTCCCCCTGCGTCGGCATAAACATATTGTTCTGGTTTTGGTCGTCCATGATGCCCTTTAGCTCGTTACCAACAACGTGTACGCGCTCATTGTAAGCCCCTTGTTATTTATAGCTGGGGACATACTCGGTATTTAAGCACTAGTTCAAAGAACCTTAACCTTCCTAAAACCTGAGTCATACGCACTTAGATATGCTTATAGTACTGGACTCAAAAAACTTTATAGTCGATGTATATATGAGCACTGGGTG
The DNA here is from genome assembly GCA_963614405.1 of Oscillospiraceae bacterium. Classification (GTDB taxonomy): domain Bacteria; phylum Actinomycetota; class Coriobacteriia; order Coriobacteriales; family Coriobacteriaceae; genus Collinsella. The sequence continues at coordinate 781 of CAVEDI010000158.1, forward strand.
GGCATATATAAGAGCGTCAAAAGAAGTCCCAGTCACCTGGAAGATGACTCGGCAGTCCTATAAAGGAGTGGTAAACATGGCAAGCATGGTTCCTTATCGTTCGGTTTTTGGCGTTCGTCCCTCTGCAAGCTCGCTGTTCGATCTGTTTGATGATATGAGCGACCTAGCGAACAGCTCGATTGCCTCTAAGGCGTTCCCCGTTGACGTTGAGGATAAGGGCGATGGCTATGAGGTCAAGGCTTATCTGACCGGCGTCGCCAAGGACGATATCGATGTCGAGCTTAACGAGGGCCGTCTGTCCATTAGCGTGAATGTCGAGGAAGACGAGGAGAACGAGGGCAAGAACTTCCTGCAGAAGGAGTTCAGCTCGTACAGCGCGACGCGTGGCGTGTATCTTAAGGACGCTTCGAGCGAGGGCCTCTCGGCTAAGTACGCTGACGGCATCCTGACCGTTACGGTTCCCAAGATCGTCGAGAAGAAGAACGTTACGAAGATCTCCATCGAATAACTTCGTTGGTGTTCTTTGCTATTAAAAGACAACAAAAGGGGCTGGGAAGCGATTCCCGGCCCCTTTTGCTGTTTAGGACAGTCTATTGAATGGTTGCTGGCCGATACTGGCTTGCGGGGCGTATCGAGAGTTTTCGCGATCCTTGGAGAAGGGTGGCGGAGCTGCCGAGCTCGTCATCCAGGGTTGCGGCTAGAGCTTTGGCATAGCTTTTGACGGTAAGGCTCGGACGATTGTTGTCTTGGCTGATATGCATGGCAATGAGCTGTTCGGTGCGATCGGTAACAAGTTCGCGCGCGGCTTCGGCGGCTTGGCCGTTGGAGAGGTGTCCCCTTGCAGACAGGATGCGCTCCTGAAGAAAGCGGGGATATTCTCCCTCGCGCAGCATGGTCACATCGTGGTTGCTTTCGAGCGCGAGGACTCGACAATCTTTGAGGGTGTTCATGGCTTGGCTCGATAGCTCTCCGGTGTCGGTAGCAAAGCCGATGGAATCATCGAGGGCGTCGAATCGAAAGCCGATTGGATTTATGACATCGTGTGATGTTGAGTAGGTTTGCACGTGGATGCCGGCAATGGATAGGGTGTCACCGGGGTCGAATTCCTCGACAGGCAGATGCGAAAGATTTTCTTTGCTCGAAAGTGTGCCCCTGCTGGCAAAGAGGGGACCGTGCCAGTGCTTGCACCAGACATCGAGACCCTTGATGTGATCGCTATGCTCATGAGTAATGAGAAGAGCCGAGACGTTGTCTGTCGAGAGCCCCAGTTCTGCCATGCGCTTTAATGTCTCGCGGCGAGACAGTCCGTCATCGACCATAATGAGCCCCTGCGGGCCCTCGATGAGTGCGCAGTTGCCTTTAGAGCCACTGCCGAGGATATGAAGGTGCAGACGAGACATAAGATTCCAAAGGATACAATGGGTGCGGACGAATGGAGGAGGAAGCGAATGCCAACGGTATCACAGCATTACGGACACCATGCCGTGCCCGGGGCAGTCGATGAGACCCGAACGAGGCAGCAGGCTGCTCCTGTCGTGCTCATGGTATCAGGCGGCGCGGACTCGACGGCACTGCTTCTTATGGCGTGCACATCAAAGCTGGATATCCAAGACGGGCGCGGTGTTGCCCCCATTGCTCGCGAGCGCCTGCATGTGCTGCATGTAAACCATCATCTGCGCGGCAAGGCGTCCGATGGCGACGAGGCCTTTGTGCGTGAGCTCTGCGCGAAATATGGTTTACCGCTGTGCGTGGAGCACGCTTATTTTGATGGGGAGTCGGGCAATATTGAGGCCGCGGCCCGCGAAGTGCGCTATGCCGCGGCGCGGAGGTATGTTCGCGAGCTCTGCGCCCAGACGGGGGCACCGCGAACGGCGGCTCGTATCTGCACCGCGCACACGTCTTCGGATCGCGCGGAAACGTTTTTGATGAACGCGATTAAGGGTTCGGGGCCCGCTGGCCTATCGAGCATTCCTCGCCGGAGGAATATCGTGGTGCGTCCCTTGCTCGACCTAACTCATGGCGAGCTCGTGGGCTATCTACAGGTACATGGTCAGCCGTGGCGTGAAGACGAGAGCAATGAGGACATCTCGTATCTGCGAAACTACGTGCGCCATCGAGTGATGCCGGTGGTGGCGCAGCGCAACGCGAGCGTCTGCAAGACGATTGGCGCCGCCTGCGAGATCTTAGGCGATGAGGACGCGTTTTTGTCTCAGCTTTCGGCACAGGCGTTTCGAAGCTGTTTGCGCAAAGAGGCAGCGGGCGCGCTGGTGCTCGATGCCAGGCGCCTTGCTGCGGCCGAGGTGGTAATCGCGCGGCGCATCGTGCGACTGGCGATTAAGCGCATCGATCCGGACGCTCGTCCAGAGATGCGACATGTGGAGCGAGTCCTTTCCTGCGTTGCCGAGGGCGCCGGCTCGGTCACGCTTCCGGCGGGGATTGACGCACGCATTGAGTTTGGCATGCTGGCGTTTAAGGCGCCGGCGGCTCGCGAGGGCCTGGTCGCGGACTGGGTTACCGTACC
>CAVEDI010000159.1:0-8151 GCA_963614405.1 Oscillospiraceae bacterium
TGTAGGCACCTTCGACGCCCTGGCAGGCGGCGGTTGCCGTCTGGGGGAAGGGCGTATCGAAGCCTACGGCCGTGGCATGGGCCTTTTGCGACACCGTGATGCCCTTGAGCTCGTTGATGTAGCGCTGCTGCTCGGCCTTGCTCATGCTCATGAGGAGACGAAACAGGGCGATGGTCTGGGCCTCGTAGCGCTCGGGCGCGCGGCTGGCGAGGTTGTTGAGCTTGGAGCGCTCGCGGGCGGGATCGAAGACGGCCTTGCCCATCTCAATCTTTGACTTGGCGACTTCGGTGGCAATATCCATGCGCTCGACAAAGCTATTGAGGAGCGTGGTATCGATGCCGTCGATGGCCTGGCGAATATCGGCAAGGTCCATTGGGACCCCTTTCGTGAATCGTTGCCTTGGGTGGGTGGGTTAGCGCTGGGCGGCGTCCTCGAGGAGGGCGTCCCAGATGGCGAGCGCCGCGGCTGCTTCGGCTACGGGGACAGCTCGTGGGACGATGCAGGGGTCGTGGCGGCCGTGGACCGAGAGCTCGGCATTTTCCATGGTGTCCATGTCCACGGTCTGCTGCTCGCGGCCGATGGAAGGCGTCGGCTTTACGGCCATGCGCCACATGATGGGCGCGCCGGTGGAGATGCCGCCCAATATGCCGCCGGCGTTATTGGACTCGACTTCGATCTTGCCGTTCTCGGCATCGATACGATACGGATCGTTGTTCTCGCTGCCGCGCATGGCGGCCACGGCAAAGCCCATACCAAACTCCACGCCCTTTACGGCGGGAATGCCAAACGCGATTTGCGCGATGCGGTTCTCGATGCCGTCGAACATGGGGTCGCCGATGCCTGCAGGCAGACCGTAGATGCCGCACTCCACGATGCCACCGATGCTGTCGAGCTCGTCGCGCGCGGCCAGAATCTCCTCGCGCATGCGGCCGGCAGCAGCGGCGTCAATGCAGGGCAGGTCATTTGTAAGGATCGCCTTGCGGTCAGCCTCGCGATAGACCATATCATCCATGGGCAGGTCGGAGATGCCTCCGATCTGCGCGACGTGCGCCATGACCTTGATGCCACGGGCCTCGAGTGCCTGCAGCGCAATACCGCCGGCGATGCACAGGGGGGCCGTCAGGCGGCCGGAGAAGTGCCCGCCGCCGGCGACATCGTGCATGTTGTGGTACTTCACACGCGCCGGGTAATCGGCATGTCCCGGACGGGGCTTGCGGCGCAGCTCGGAATAGTCCTTGGAGCGCGTGTTGGTGTTCTCAATGATCGCTGCGATGGGTGCGCCGGTGGTGTGTCCATCGACCACGCCGGCGATGATGTGTGCGGCGTCGGCCTCGCGGCGCTTGGTTGCGGTCTCGTCGCGACCGGGGGCGCGACGATCCAAAAAGGCCTGTAGCTGCTCCTGGTCAACGGCAATGCCAGCGGGTATGCCGTCGAGCGAGCAGCCGATGGCGGGGGAGTGCGACTGGCCGAAGATGCTCAGGTGCAATACGTTGCCAAAGGTCGAGGACATGCTATTCCTCCTCGAGCGTGACTTTGCCGCCCAGCAGGCGGTAGTGGTCGAAGAAATCGGGATAGGACTTGTTGACAGCCTCGGCGCCGTGGATCACGACTTCGCCGGTGGCACGGCTCGCGGCGATGGCGGCCATCATGGCGATGCGATGGTCGTTGTGCGAATCGACCTCGCCGCCGGTAAAGGCATCGACGCCCTTGATGATGAGGTCGTCGCCGGCAATGCGCACCCGTGCGCCCAGCGCGGTGAGCTCGCGGGTGGTGGTGACCAGGCGATCGGATTCCTTGATGCGCAGGCGGGCGCAGTCGCGGATGAACGTGCGGCCCTGGGCCAGCGATGCCACAACGGAGATTACGGGCACCAGGTCGGGAATGTCGTGGGCGCTCATCTCAAAGCCGGCGAGCTTGTCGGACTGCACGGTGGCGGCGTTGGTGGAGCGCACGATGCGGGCGCCAAAGCGCGAAAGCGCGGCGAGCACGTTGCGGTCGCCCTGGGCCGAGCTGAGCGACACGCCCTCCACGGTGATGGGGTCGGAGCCGATGGCGCCGGCGCACAGCCAAAAGGCCGCATTGGACCAATCGCCCTCGACGGCCACGCTGCCGGGCGTGCGGTACGAGCCGCTGCTCACTCGGAAGTTTGTGACCTCGGGCTTGCCATTCTTGGCGGGGATGCGCTCGACGTTGACCTCGACGCCGAAGGCCTTCATGGCCTGGATCGTGAGGTTGATGTAGGGGCGGCTTTCGATGAGCCCGGTCACCTGCACGCAGGAGGGCTGGGACAGCAGCGGGGCCGCCAACAGCAGGCCCGAGATGTACTGCGAGCTCACATTGCCCGGCAGCACAAAGGTGCCCGGGCGCATGCGGCCGCTCGTCTTGAGCGGAAAGCCGCCCAGACCCTGCAGGTCGCAGCCGGCGGCGATGATCTCGTCCGAGAGCGGGGAGAGCGGGCGGGCGCCCAGACGGCCCTGGCCCACAAATGTGGCCTCTGCTCCCAGGGCGCAGGCGACGGGCAGCATAAAGCGGAGCGTGGAGCCGCTCTCTCCGCAGTCGAGCGTGCCGCCGGCAAGGGCCTTGAGCAGGCCAAATTCAACGCTTTTCATGGTTGGATGAACCTGGAATCCGTCCTCGACGGTCTCGATGCGGGCGCCGAGTGCCGTAAGGCAGCGGACCGTGGCCTCGATGTCGGCGCAGGTGGTATTGCAGGCGACGTGTGTCTCACCGTTGGCGAGTGCTGCGCAGATGATTAGGCGGTGCGCCATCGACTTGGACGCGATGGCGGGAACAGTGCCCTTGAGCGGGGACGGGATGATGCGGGCTAGCATGCGGAAGCGTCTCCCTTCTGGCCGAGGCCCTCGGCAATTAGATCGTGAAAGGTGGAAAGCGGTGTGCGGTCGATGCTGCAACGGCCAATGCCGTGCGGAATTACCAGGTCGATGGTGTCGCCCGCGCGCTTTTTATCGTGGAGTGCCTCGGCAAAGACGGCATCGGCATCTAGGTCGCAGCGGGTCTTGAGGCCGTGGCGGGCGCAGAGCTCCTCAATACGATCGGGCAGCTCAGCATCGCAAACGCCATGCAGGGCCGCGGCGCGCGTGATGATGCCCATGCCGATCGACACACAGTTGCCGTGGCCGAGCTCAAAGTGCTCGCAGGCCTCGACAGCGTGTCCGGCGCTGTGTCCAAAGTTGAGGAGCTTGCGCTGGTTGGACTCGCGCTCATCGGCAACGACCACGGCGCGTTTAATGTCGATATTGCGGGCGATGATGAGCGCCACGCGGGCCACGTCCTGGTTGAGGAGCTCCAGCGTGAGCGGGGTCTTCTCCAGCTCGGTGAAAAGCTCGGGGTCGGCGATCACGGCGTGTTTGACGACCTCTCCGCAGCCGTCGGCGAACTGCTCGGGCGTGAGGGTGGCGAGACACCCCACGTCGGCAATGACCACACTCGGCTGCCAAAAGGCGCCGGCCAAGTTCTTGCCGGCAGCCAGGTCGATGGCGGTCTTGCCGCCCACCGACGAATCCACCATGGCGAGCAGGCTCGTCGGGATCTGCACAAACTTACAGCCGCGCATGTAGGTGGCGGCCACAAAGCCCGCCACGTCGCCCACGACGCCGCCGCCGAGTGCCACGATCACGTCGGAGCGCGAAAGCTCGTGCTCGGCCACAAACTCCAAAATGGCAACATAGGTTTCGGCGCGCTTATGGGTCTCGCCGGCCTCGAAGGTGCAGATGCTTACCTCGTAGCCAGACGCCTCCAGGCTCTGCTTAACGGGCATCTGGTAGAGCGGGCCTACGTTGGTGTCCGTTACGATGACGGCCTTGGCGCCGCCGGCAGTGGCGCGCACGAGCGGTCCCGCCTGCTCCAGCAAAAACGTGCCAACATGCACCTGGTAGGGGCGTGCAGTGTCGATATCGATGGTAATCGCCATAAGCTATGGTCCTTTCGACCTGGCGTGATAGGTGGTCTAGTGGGAGGCCTCGTCGTCGAGTGCGCGCTTAATGCGGTCGCCCTCGGCAAGGAGATTCTCCAGATAGCGCTGGTCGCGGTTCTTGAGCGCACGGCTGTAGGCGCCAAGCGAGTCGATCAGGTGGTCGATCTCGAAGGCGAGCGCGTCGGCGTCGTCGATCATGAGCTCGGACCACATTTGCGGGTTGAGGTGCGCCACGCGGGTGAGATCGCGGTAGCTACCGGCCGAAAAACCGTGGTGGACCTGGGCGGTGGGGCTCTTGACGTAGGCGTTGGATACCACGTGCGCAAGCTGGCTCGTGAAGGCGATGACGCGGTCGTGTTCGGCGGCGCTGGTCACGCTGAACTTGCCAAAGCCCAAGGGGCGCACCATCTCGCGCACCTGGCCCAAAAGCTCCAGTTTGAGCGCATCGTCCACCGCGGGCGGCACGAGCACGAGCGGGGCGCCCTGGAACAGGTCGGCGCGGGAGTGTGCGTAGCCCGAGTACTGCGTGCCCGCCATGGGGTGCGCGCCCACAAAGTAAAAGCCGTGCTCGCGGGCAAGCTCAAAGGCGCGCTCGCACACGATGCCCTTGACGCCCACGGTGTCGATCACCACGGGACCCATGATGGCCTCGGTGTCGGTGGCGTCGGCGAGCGCCTGGACGTGCGCCTCGAGCCACTCGATGCAGGCCTCGGGGTAGCAAGCCAGGACGATGATGTCGCATTCGCCGAGTGTCTCGTCGTTGAGCTCTCCGGCGACAGTGCCCATGCTGGCGGCCGTCATGACATCGTCATCGGGGTCCCAGGCCAGCACGCGGACGCCTGCCTGTGCATAGCCGCGGGCAAAGCTACCGCCGATGAGGCCAAGGCCGACGATGCCGGCGCACTTGGGGCCGCCCTGGTTAACGCGCGCGTTTCTCACCGTACCCATGGGCTACTCCATGGTCTCTTGGCAGACAACCTCGCGGATGGCTCGGATGCGGCGCATGGTGTCGTCGAACTGATCGGGGGTGAGGGCCTGGGCGCCGTCGGACCAGGCGCGGCTCGGCTCGTCGTGGACCTCGATCTCCAGGCCGTTGGCACCGCAGGCGGTCGCGGCGAGCGCCATGGGCTCAACGTAGCGGGTGTAGCCGGTGGCGTGGCTGGGGTCGGCGACGACGGGCAGGTGCGACAGGTGGTGCAGCACCGGCACGGCGTTGAGGTCGAAGGTGTTGCGGGTGCGGGTCTCGAAGGTGCGGATACCGCGCTCGCACAGGATGACGTTGTCGTTGCCCTCGCTCATGATGTACTCGGCGGCCATGAGCAGCTCGTCGATCGTGCCGGACATACCGCGCTTAAGCAAGATCGGGGTCTGGGTCTTGCCGACCTCCTTGAGCAGGGGGAAGTTCTGGGCGTTGCGAGCACCAATCTGCATGACGTCGATCTTCTTGTCGAGGAAGACCTGCACGTCGCGCGGGTCCATGATCTCGGTGACGATCGGCATGTCGAGCTCGGCTGATGCCTCGCACAGCAGGTCCAGGCCGGCGGGGCCCATGCCCTGGTAGGCGTACGGGGAGGTGCGGGGCTTGTAGGCGCCGCCGCGCAGCATCGTGGCGCCGGCGGCCTTCACGCGGTGGGCGATGCGGATGAGGTTCTCGCCCTCGACGGAGCAGGGGCCGGCGATGACCTGGAACTGGTCGCCGCCGATCTTGACGCCGTGGCCGCAGTCGATGACGGAGTCCTCGGGGTGGAACTTGCGGTTGGCGCGCTTGAACGGCTCGGAGACGCGCTGTACACGCTCGACGACGTCCATGGACTCAAGCAGGAACGGATCGATCTTGGTCGTGTCGCCCACCAGGCCGATGATGGTCTCGTTCTCGCCGCGCGAGACGTCGGTCTTGAGCCCTTTTTTCTCGATCCAGCTGACGATGTGGCTGACGGCCTCGTCGCTGGCGCTCTGCTTTAAAATTGCAATCATGGTGTGCCTCTCACCTCGATGGATAGCCCTTGCAAAAACGGCCCGCATCGCGAGCCGTGTATATATGGTGCATGTGAGTTTATACTAATTGTTTCACTTTTGCGTTCTAAAGTGGGCCTTTGCGCCGCGTCTCCCACGTAATTGCAAAGCTTTTTCTATTATTTTGTTAGCCCGTGGCGCACTTGGGTATAATGCCTACCGTTCGCCCTATTAGCTCAGGGGATTAGAGCGTCTGCCTCCGGAGCAGAAGGCCGTTGGTTCGAATCCAACATGGGGCACCATCGAACGCAAGACCGTCCGAACCTCGCATGGTCCGGGCGGTTTTCTTATACCGACGCGACGTGATGGGACGTGGTATGGCAGCAACGGATATCGAGCGCGGACTCTCGACCGCCGAGGTCGAGGAGCGCATCGCCGCCGGTAAAATCAACCGCAACATGGAGCTCAAGACCAAGTCGGTCAAAGAGCTCATCATCGAGAACCTCTGCACGCTGTTCAACTTGATCAACGTGGTCTTGGCGATTTTGGTGTTGCTGACCGGTTCGTTTAAGAACCTGACGTTCCTGTTCGTGGTGTTCTTGAACACGGCAATTGGCGTCATTCAGTCCATGCGTTCCAAGCGGATGGTCGACAAGCTTACGCTGCTCACCTCTAAGAAGGCCATCGCGGTGCGCGATGGCGCCGAGGTGGAGCTCGACCTGGACCAGATCGTGCTCGACGATATCATTCGCCTAGGGCGCGGTGACCAGATTCCCGCCGACGCCGTGGTGGTGTCGGGCGAGGCACTCGTCAACGAGAGCCTGCTGACGGGTGAGAGCGATCTCATCAAGAAACAGCCCGGCTCCGAGCTCATGAGCGGCAGCTTTATCGACTCGGGCCTGCTGCGCGCCCGCGTGATCCATGTCGGCGCCGATAACTACGTGGCAAAGATCAACAACGAGGCCAAGTACGTCAAAAAGGTCAATTCCGAGATCATGAACGTGTTGAACGCCATCGTGCGATTCGCGAGCATTATCATGATTCCGCTTGGTCTGGCGCTCTTTACCTCGAGTGTGAGTGAGCTGTGGGATGCTGCGGGAACCCCGGGCGATAGCGCGCTTTCCTGGTGCTTCTCCGAGCTGCTGGCCGGTCGTGTGCCTTCTTCGGCGCTGCTGTCCACAGTGGGTGCCCTGCTGGGCATGATTCCGCAGGGTCTGGTGCTGCTGACCTCGTCGGTGCTCGCGATTGCTACGGTGCGCCTGGCGCGTCGCAAGGTGCTGGCACAGCAGCTCTACTGCATCGAGACTCTCGCGCGCGTCGACGTTTTGTGCCTGGATAAGACGGGCACCATTACCTCGGGCCGTATGGAGGTCGAGGGCACCTACCCGCTGCCTGTTGAGGGTGTTGGCTTTGGCGCGGACTCGGACGAGGCAGCTGTTCCCGTCGAGACCACGGTGCTCGACTTTGCGCTTGCCAACGTGGCGCGTGCGACCTCGGCAGATGCCAACGAGACCTGCCAGGCGCTGCTCAACTACTACGCCGATCGTCCGGTCGAGGTGTCCGAGCCGCTGTCGGTCATTCCGTTCTCGTCGTCCAAAAAGTGGAGCGGCGCGTCGTTTGCTCAGGGCTCCTATGTGATGGGCGCCGCGCAGTTTGTACTCTCTGATCGCGCATTTGCGCAGGTCGAGAATCGTGTGGCCGAGCTCGCCGATACCTGCCGCGTACTCGTGGTGGCGCGCGTGGACGGCTTTACGCCCGATGGCGATATGGTGGGCGAGGCCGAGCCCGTGGGCTTTGTGACCATTCGCGATGAGATTCGTACCTCGGCGGCCGAGACTATCGGCTACTTTAACGAGCAGGGCGTGACCCTCAACGTGATCAGCGGCGACGACCCGCGTACGGTGTCGTCGATCGCGCGCGTGGTGGGCGTGCCGGGCGCCGATGCCTACGTCGACGCCACGACGCTCGATACGCCGTCCAAGATTGATGCGGCGGTGGACCGCTATCACGTCTTTGGGCGTGTGACGCCGCAGCAGAAGCGCGAGCTCGTACAGGCGCTCAAGCGCCGCGGGCACACCGTGGCCATGACGGGCGACGGCGTCAACGACGTGCTGGCGCTCAAGGAGGCCGACTGCTCCGTGGCGATGGCCGCCGGCTCCGATGCCGCGCGAAATGTTGCCGAGATCGTGCTCGTCGATAACGACTTTGCCTCGATGCCCGCTGTGGTGGCCGAGGGCCGTCGTTCTATCAATAACCTGCAGCGT
>CAVEDI010000160.1:0-2675 GCA_963614405.1 Oscillospiraceae bacterium
GGAGGGGTCGCCTACGCCGTTATCAATTCCAGCTATTTTGCCTCAGCCTGGGGAAACCACGGCAACGGGGATTCCATTACCTGGACCAACGGCGGCTCATCGGGGACTCAATATACCTACACCAGAGAGTTCGGTGACGGCATCGCGCCCCAAAGCCTGGAGGGCACAGTCCAGAAGGTTGATCTGTCCGTCGAGGGTAATGACTATACGCTCGATATCCATGAGATGGCTATTGACCAAAACGGCTGCGGAGCCGTGACGTTTACGTTGTCCAATCCAAATGGCGTTAACTACTACAAGCCGGCAGCAGAGACAGGCGAACTTGTTCTCTATGGTGAAGAAGAGCAAAGCATCGGCACGCCCAGCATGAACTTCGGCGAGGAATGGGCTGACACACGCTGCACCATTGATAAGGACACATCAAGCGATACTGTCATTAATGGCACGATGTACTTTGCTTCTATGGATCGCGAGCGAGGTTTTCAACATGCGGTCACCTGGAATATCTCGTGGAACGAGGGCGAAGGCGAGGATGCGAAGCCGTTCGAGGCATCGACGCCCGAGTTTAGCGTTGGAGCGTACGTCGATACCAAGGAACTCCGCTCCGGTGACTCGCCTCTTGAGATTAGCCCGTTTTCCATCCAGACGCACATCGATGATCTGGGCATTGACGCAGTCACGAAAAAGTTGACCGTTACCTACAAGGATGGATCGGAGCAGATTATCGAAGATGACGACGCAGGGGTGTTCAACTTATATTTTTCTTATGGGCGCAATAGCGGAGAGAACATCTGGGTGCCAACGAAGTTGATTGATGTCGATCAAGTTGTCTCGGTAACCCTTGAAATTGTGAGGTATACATCAACAGGGGAGACCGAAACGAAAGAGCCCTTTACCATCGTCTATTCGTAAGATTTGGGGTCGCTTCCTACTAGGGGAAGCGGCCTCTTTTGCGTTAAATGGAAACGCCGCCGATTTCCATGCGACAGATGAGAGCAGATCACCGCTGGAGCGCGACGTTTCCCCAGATAAAACCGACCAAAATAAACCTGTCCCTTTTTGGCAGGTAGCGTTGCCTCGACGAGCATGTCGGATTCCCGGACCGGGCGGCCTGCGGTTTAAGTTTGTCGCGAGTTCCGCACGAGCCGGAGGCCACTTAATGTGGCCTCCGTGCGAGCCAGGACTGTAGAGCAGCAAACTTAAACCGCAGGCCGCCCGGGCCGGGAATCCGCCCATGCGCACAGGAGGGGATCCCTTTTGTGTAGGGTTTGCGGAAATGTGCCTATTTTGGGATACGCCCGGCGGCGTGGTCTGTTGACGGCACAGCTAACGCCACGTATCCTATCGAACTGCGTGTTTCGTAGGGGGATGCTGACCCCTCGATTCAAGCCGTTGCACTTTACAGAAAGCTGGAATCATTCGAGAAGGAGTACGCTTTGCCTACTATTAACCAGCTGGTTCGCCAGGGCCGTCGTTCCGTGCCCAAGAAGTCCAAGAACGCTGCTCTGCAGCACAACTCCCAGAAGCGCGGCGTGTGCACCCGCGTCTTCACCACGAGCCCCAAGAAGCCGAACTCGGCTCTTCGTAAGGTTGCCCGTGTTCGCCTCGTCAACGGCATCGAAGTTACTGCTTACATCCCGGGTGAGGGCCACAACCTGCAGGAGCACTCCATCGTGCTCGTCCGCGGCGGTCGTGTCCGTGACCTCCCTGGTGTCCGTTATCACGTCATCCGTGGCGCCTACGACGCTGCTCCGGTCCAGAACCGTATGCAGGCCCGTTCCAAGTACGGTGCTAAGCGCCCCAAGGCCAAATAAGCCAGATAACGTTTTGATACTTTCGCCGTGTGCCGCCTAAGCGCCGCACGGTAGACACTTAAGGAGATTTCACATGCCGCGTCGTGCAGCAGCTAATCGTCGTGAGGTTCAGCCTGACGCCGTTTACAACAACCGCCTGGTGACTCAGCTCATCAACAAGGTCCTTCTTGACGGCAAGAAGGCCACCGCTGAGCGCATCGTTTACACCGCTTTCGAGATCGTTGCCGAGAAGTCTGAGGGTGGCGACGCTCTCGCTACCTTCAAGAAGGCTATGGACAACGTCAAGCCCACGCTCGAGGTTAAGCCCAAGCGTGTCGGTGGCGCTACCTATCAGGTCCCGATGGAGGTCAACTCCCGTCGTTCCACCGCTCTGGGTATCCGCTGGATCGTCAACTTCTCCCGCGCTCGCAAGGAGAAGACCATGGCCGAGCGTCTCGCCAACGAGATTCTCGACGCCTCCAACGGCCTGGGCGCTTCCGTCAAGAAGCGTGAGGACGTCTTCAAGATGGCCGAGGCCAACCGCGCGTTCTCTCACTATCGTTGGTAAGTTAAGGTAAGGAACTAACATGGCTAAGCCTAAGTACAAGCTTTCCGATACCCGTAACATCGGCATCATGGCCCACATCGATGCCGGTAAGACCACCACGACCGAGCGTATTCTTTACTACACCGGTAAGACCCACAAGATCGGTGAGGTCCATGAGGGCGCTGCCACCATGGACTGGATGGTTCAGGAGCAGGAGCGCGGCGTAACCATTACCTCCGCTGCTACCACCTGCTTCTGGAACAAGGACGGTAAGGACTACCGCATCCAGATCATCGACACCCCGGGCCACGTTGACTTCACCGCCGAGGTCGAGC
>CAVEDI010000161.1:0-16270 GCA_963614405.1 Oscillospiraceae bacterium
CCAGCATCAGGTCGTCCTCGAAGTCGTTGTGATGATACTTGAACACAAAGGAGTCGAAGACCTCGTCTGCACCGACCGGCGCGATGAGGGCGAGCTCGCGCATCTGCCGAACGCATGCCCAGGCCGTTTCGTCCGCCGCCGCAATGGCGTTATCGCTCAGCGAACCATTCTTCCTTCGGCACTCCCTCTTAATCGCCGCCGAGACAAGATACGAGACATCTTTGACCGAAAGAGACGAAGCAAACAGGGCAATCTGCTCCGAGACATCGGCAATCTCGAATAGACGGACAACATCCGCTGTCCGGTCCGACCTTCCAGAAAAGTAATCCATCCATACGTTGGTGTCGATGAGCAACTTGAGAATGCCGTCTGCACTCATAGCTCCACCCACTCGGGATAGCGCTCCGCCATTGCTTCCTCATAGAGGTCATCGTAGTCACCCGAGAGGTCGGGAACAGGGATGCCGTATTTGAGGCACGCATCGTGCACGATGTGGCTGCCCTGCGTAACCCTTGATTCCACCGACGCAGTCGCTGGCACGTTAGAGCTCGGTACCGCAACCCCCGATCTCGAGGGCATGCATCCGTTGACGACCAGATATTCCCAAAGTGTCCGCACCGCTTGAGACGGCGTCATGCCGATATGCGCCAGCACGGCGTCCCCAGCCTCTTTGAGTTGGCGATCCATGCGCACATTCATCTGGACCGGCCGTGAGTCGAGTACCGATATAGGCATGCTAGCTCCTTCTGCTATACATATTTATATTTCGAGTATAGCACCATTTACTCATAAAAAAGGGGCGCCCCGACAGGAGTGCCCCTTCGCAAAGCTATGTTAATCCCTACAGCGCGCCGGAACCGGCTTGCATCATGCCGTCGGGGCCCGAGCTCACGCCACTGCTCACAGGCGCGACGTTGCCGGTGTGCGGTGCCGCCGGGGCGGTATCGCCACCGAGCGTGCCCGCCGGACGCGGTGCCGGGATCTCGCCCGTGCCGTGGCTAAAGACAAACTTGCCATCGGCCACGTCGCACAGGACGGTATCGCCCTCGCCCCACTCGCCGGCCAGGAGCTCTTCGGACAGCGGGTCCTCGATGAGCTTTTGAATGGCGCGGCGCAGCGGACGCGCACCGTTGGTGAGGTCGGTGCCCTCGGCCACGATCTTGTCATAGGCCGCATCGGTGAGCTTGATGTTCATGCCGTTGGCAATCAAACGCTGACGCAGGTCGTCCACCAGCAGGTGCGCGATCTTGGTGAGATTCTCGCCCGAGAGCTTCTGGAACACCACAATGTCGTCGATACGGTTGAGCAGCTCGGGGCGGAACAGGCGCTTGAGCTCGCCCATCGCGCGACCACGGATCTCACTCGACGTGAGACCCTGCTCGCCGGTGGTGCCAAAGCCAACGCTCGCATCCTGCGCAATCTCGCGGGCGCCCACGTTGGATGTCATGATGATCACGGTGTTGCGGAAGTCGACCGTCTTGCCCTGGCTATCGGTCAGACGACCCTCCTCCAGCACCTGCAGCAGAATGTTGAAGATGTCGGGGTGCGCCTTCTCGATCTCGTCGAACAGCACGACCGAGTACGGGTGACGACGAACGGCCTTGGTAAGCTGACCGCCCTCGTCGTGGCCCACGTAACCCGGAGGGCTACCGATAAGCTTGGAGACCTCGAACTCGCTGCCGAACTCCGACATGTCGAAGCTGATGAGCGCGTCCTTACTGCCAAAGAGGTACTCGGCGAGCGTCTTGGCGAGCTCGGTCTTGCCCGTGCCGGTGGGACCCAGGAAGATAAAGCTGCCGCCGGGGCGACGCGGGTCCTTGAGCGGCGAGCGACTGCGGCGCACGGCCTTGGCAACTGCCTCGACAGCCTCGTCCTGACCGATGATGCGCGTCTTGAGCACGCTTTCGGCTTGCAGCAGGCGACGGCTCTCGCTCTCGGTAAGCGAAGACACCGGCACGCCCGAAGTCACGGACACGATGTCGGCGATCTGGGAGACATCGATGGTGAGCGGGCTGGCGTCGAGCTCGGCCGTCCAGGCGGCCTTGGCCTCGGCGAGCTCAATCTCGGCGGCCTTCTGCTGCTCGGTGATCTCGGCGGCCTTGTTCATGTCGTCGCTCTCGGTGGCCTCCTGCGCGGCGGCCTTAAGCTCCTCCACGCGATGCTCGGCCTCACGCACCGGCTCGGGCGCGCGATTCGCGGCGATGCGGGCGCGGGCGCCGGCCTCGTCAATGAGGTCGATAGCCTTATCGGGCAGGAAGCGATCCTGGATGTAGCGGTTGGAAAGGTTCGCGGCGGCCTCGATAGCACCCTGCGTATAGCGCACATGGTGGTGCTCCTCGTAGCGCGGCTTGAGCGCGGTCAGGATCTTGACCGTGTCCTCGACGCTCGGCTCCTCGACATCGATGGTCTGGAAGCGACGCTCGAAGGCCGGATCCTTGGTGAGGTACTTGCGGAATTCCTCGGCCGTGGTGGCACCGATGATCTGGAAAGCACCGCGTGCGAGAACGGGCTTGAGCATGGAGCTCGCGTCGATGGAGCCCTCGGCAGAGCCGGCACCGATGATGGTGTGCATCTCGTCAATAAACAGGATGACGTCGTCAGCTTCGGTGGCCTCCTGGATCACGTTCTTGAGGCGCTCCTCAAACTCACCGCGATACTTGGCGCCCGCAACGAGGCCCGGCAGGTCGAGCGTCCAGATGTTCTGGTTCATAAGGTTCTCGGGCACGTTGCCGGCTGCAATCTGCTGAGCCAGACCCTCGACGATGGCCGTCTTGCCCACGCCGGGGTCGCCCAAGATAAGCGGATTGTTCTTGGTGCGACGCGAAAGGATCTCCATCATACGCTGGACTTCCTTTTCGCGACCAATTACAGGGTCGAGCTCGCCGTCGCGCGCCTTCTGCGTAAGGTTGGTGGCGAACTGCTTGAGCGTGTCGGTGCCGCTCCCCTTTTGCTGCGACGCGTCCGAGCCGCTAAAGAACGGCAGGCCCGCACCGGGACGCCCGGCACCGGCGCCGGCGAGCGGACGCTTCTTGTCCTGGTCCTTGGCGGTAAGTTTCTCGATAGCCTTTTTGATGGAGGCGGACGACACACCCAGGCGCATGAGGATGTCCATGGCCATGCCGTTACCCTCTTCGACGATGCCAATCAGCAAGTGCTCGGTCGACACGTAGGTCTGGTTGTTCTCACGTGCCACGCGGAAGGAGCGCTCCATCACGCTGATGACGAGCGGCGTAAAGGCAAGCTTGGCAGCCTCGGTCTCCTCGCTGGGCTCGGGAACCGTGGTCTGGACCTCCTTGAGGGTGTCCATGATGTCGTCGTAGGAGATATCAAGCGAGCGCAGCGCCTCGGCAGCGATGCCCTCGTCCTCCTTGGCGAGTGCGAGCAGCAGGTGCTCGGTGCCCACCTTATTTGAGTGCAGATCGAGCGCCTCCTGTTTGGCCATCGACATGACCTTGCGCGCTCGATCGGTAAATCTATCTAACATGCTCGTTTCCTTACATGAGTTCATCGAAATCAAAACGCCCGCCCGTCGGCGGCGCTTTTGTCTCTTTACCCACAGGTTGTCTATGTTAACAGCTGGAGGAATATCTATAAACCCGGCTCACATGAATGCAGGTTATGACCGCATCGCGGGACTCACCGCGCGATGCGCGACAGGCGCCCCGCAAGAGAAACCCTAGGCGTCTTTCACCACGTCGGGACTCGTCGCACGCGATGCGCGATAGGCATCGGCCTCCTTGGAGACGCGTTCGAGCAGCTCGGATGTATCGACGCCCTCGACTTGCGCGACCGTTTCCACCGTCTGCATGGCGACCGCCCTCAGGTACGCGCACGCGCTGTCCCCCGGCTGCTCGAGGTCTATCTCCTCGCCGCCCTCCCGGGCAAAGCCGACCGCCATCACAAAGCCCATGATGCCCGAGACCAGAAAGCCCACCGCAAAGCTCGAATCTGCCTTGAGCTCTTCTCCGTCGGGGTGGACGATCTCTCTCACGCGGTCGATGATGATCGTATGGATGCCCTGCACGACCTGCTCGGCGGCACCCGCCCTCATGGTGATGACGATGCGCCGCAGCAGGCAGCGGACGTCGCGCCGGTCGAACGCCGAAAGGTCGCCCTCGCTCGAAAAATGCCAGAGGGCATCGGTGATGAGCTCGTTATCCTGCAGCAGCTGGGCTATGGCGATGGCGACGAGTTCATCGAAATCGTGAAAATAGTAGTAAAACGTTCCGCGATTGCACTGGGCGGCGCGGGTCACCTCGCCAACCGACAGCTCGAAGATGCTGTTGTTCTCGATGAGCTCCCAAAACGCCTCGATGATACGGGTGCGTGCATCGGGCGCCTCGGCGTCCTTACGCGGTCTCGCCATGCGCCTCACCGCACCCCTGCGCCTTGGCGTTCATGATGAGCATCTGAAGACGGTTCTCCACGTTGGCGAAGCTCACGTCGGGATCGTAGTCGAGCGGCAGGAACTGCGCCGTGGGATACTGCTCCTTGAGCGCATGGATGAGCCCGCGCCCCACGACATGGTTGGGCAGACACCCGAACGGCTGCAGGATCACGAAGTTGCGGCAGCCGCGCTTGGCGTGCTCGAGAATCTCCGCCGGAATCAGCACGCCCTCGCCCGCATCGAACGTATGGTGCAGGATCTTATCGCTCGCGCGCACGAGCTCGGGCATGCGCGTCGGCGGCTCGTAGAGCGGGCTCGCCGCGCCCAGGCGGTCGCAACGGTCGTGCGCGAGCTCGAACAGGTTGTCCGCCGTGGCGTACCAGGCCTTTTCGGGCAGCGACAGGTCGACGTGGAACTCGCGCGACTGCGCATGCTTGTAGAAATAGGTCTTGCGGATTACGTCGGTCATGCGCGCCTCGATGACCTCGAGCCCGTTGTCCTCGAGGTAGCGCTCGATCTCGTGGTTGGCGCCGAGATGGAAATTGAGCAGGTACTCGCCCACGATGAGAACGGTCGGATGCGGGTTCGAGCGGTCGTACGGAACGGCGTCCATGATCGCAAGCGCGCGTTTGAAGCCCGTCGCCTGGCCTCTCAGCCCGGAGCGCTCCATGCCCTCGATAACCTCATCGAGCGCGCGGTCGAACGCAGCGTCCGCCGCGCCCTTCTCGAGCTCGTAGGGACGGATGCGCCTAAGCATGGCCTCGAGGGCATCGATCATGGGAAGACCGTAGGCGATCTGGATGCTCGGGCCAAGGCCGAGCTTGAAGCCCGGATGCGCATTGTGGGCATCGACGTCGTCGTTGGTGAGCACCGGGACATAGTCGTATCCCGCGTCGTCGAGCGCGCGGCGCAGCAGGGGCATGTAGTGCGTCAGGCGGCAGTCGCCGATATACTTGCCAGTCACCACGGCGACGTCGTGCGGGTCGTACTTACCGCTCTCGAGTGCCGCGAGCGCCTCGCCGATCACGATTTGCGCGGGGAAGCAGATGTCGTTGTGCACATAGCGTTTGCCCAGGCGGATGGCATCCTCGCGCCCGATATCAAGGGCCTCGGCGCGCACGCCCTGATTGCGCATCGCCGCGGTCATGAGCCTGCAGAACGCATGGGAGGTGTTGGGGACCAGCGCGATCTTGTCGTGCCGGTCGCGCTTGGTGTACTTGACCTTATACGGGTCGTCGAGCGGATGGACCGCGTGCACCCGGGCGCCCTCGGCACGCTCCTCCGCGCGACGACGGTTGACCGACTCGATAAACGAACGCACGCGAATGCCCATGGGACCGGCGACGTCGCTCTCATCGAGCTTGATCATCATCGGAACCTTGGAGCCCATCTCGCCCATCATGCGCGCGATCTCGTCGGTGAGATACGCATCGTGGCCGCAGCCGAAGCTGCCCATCTGCACGAGCTCGAGCTCGGGCGTCGATGCGACGATGACCGCGCACGACAGCATGCGCGCATGGTAGTTGTTCACGATGTCGATGCGGCTGTTGGAAAGATCGACGTTGCAGACCCCCGGCACCGCATCGGGCGTCAGCACGGGGATGCCGCGCTCAGAGAAGAGCTTGGGCAGCCCGTGGTTGACCAGCGGGTCGTTGTGGTACGGGCGCGAAGCGATCACCACCGCGTAGCCGCCGTCCTCGCGCACGTTCTCGAGCACCTGCCTGCCGCGCAGCTGCAGCTGGTTCTCAAACGTCTCCTGCGCGCGGTCCGCCTGCTCGGTCGCCTTGGCAACCAGGTCGGCATCGATATCGAAGGTCTCCTTGCACCACGCCTTGAGCTGGCGGTTTCGGTCGCCCTCGTCGTACCAGTGGAACAGCGGCGTATCGAACGGAACGCCGAAACGCTCCTCCGGGTTATCGGAATTGCGCATCACGTAGGGGTATCCCTTTACGACGGCGCACATCCACTCGCTGGTAGAGGCGGTGTTTTCGGTGGGCACCGTCGTGATGATGGGCATGAAGATGCGGTCGACGCCGGCGTCGACGAGATTGCGGATGTGCCCGTGGACGAGCTTGGCCGGGAAGCACACGGTGTCGGATGTGACGTGCGCCAGACCGCGCTCGTACATCGCCTTGGTGCTGCGTCCCGAGACGCGCACCTTAAAGCCGAGCGTGCTGAAGAACGTCGACCAGAACGGCATGGTGTCCCAGAACTCGAGCACACGGGGAATGCCGATCGTGACATCGCGCCCCCCGCAGACGGGAACCGTGGGGTACGACTCGAACAGCAGCTCCTCGCGGTCGACAAAGAGATTGGGGGCAGCCGCGGTCCGGTCGCGCCCCGTGCCGGGTGCCTGTGCCTCGCAAGCACCCTGCGGACGCAGCTCCTCCGCCGCGGGAACCTCGCGCACGAGCTCATCCCATGAGATGGCGCCGCCGCGCGGGCAGCGATTGCCCGTGACGTAAAGCGAGCCGTCGCCAAATGCCACGACCGCGCGCTGGCAGCGGTTGTTGCACCGACGGCAGGTAACGCCGCCGAACTCGCGATGCTCGAAGCGCTCCACGGCATCGAGCCCGATAAACGACGTGCCGGCGTCGCCCTTGCGGCATTCCTCGCGCGCAAGCAGGGCGATACCGATAGCGCCCATCAGCCCCGGGTGGGGCGCACGCGTGACGGGTTTGCCCAGATACTGCTCGAATGCGCGCAGCACCGCGTCGTTTCGGAACGTGCCGCCCTGGACGACGACTTTGTCGCCCAGACGGTTGAGATTTGAAACGCGAATGACCTTGGTGAACACGTTCTCGATAATCGAACGGCAGAGACCGGCCATGATGTCGCCCGGACCCTTACCGCGCCGCTGCTCGGAAACGACGCTGCTGTTCATGAACACCGTGCAGCGGCTGCCGAGAACGGCGGGGGCTTTGGACGAAAATGCCTCGGTCGCGATATCCTCAACGGCTATTCCGAGGTTTTTGGCAAAACCCTCGAGGAACGAGCCGCAGCCCGCAGAGCACGCCTCGTTGACGACGATATCGGTCAGCACGCCGTGGTTGAGCCAGATGGCCTTCATATCCTGTCCACCGATGTCGAGCACGAAGGCCGCATCGGGAACGCATGCGCACGCGGCGCGGGCGTGCGCGACCGTCTCGACCGTATGGTAGTCGGCGTGGAACGCGCGCGCGAAAAGCTCCTCGCCGTATCCCGTGGTGCCCACGGCATCGATCGCAAGCGTGACTCCCGCTGTCTCCCAGCGGTTCTTTAAGCTGACAAGACCCTGTTGGGCGACGTCGAGCGGTCTGCCGTTATTAGACGCGTAGAACGAATCGACAAGCTCACCCGCCTCATCGACCAGGGCGAACTTGGTCGTCGTGCTCCCCGAATCGATACCGAGCGCCACACGCACCGTCTCTCCGGGCGCATACGCATCCGGACCCTTTGCCGGCGTCTCTTTGCCATGGCGTGCCGTAAAATCCGCCTGCTCGGCAGGTGTGGCAAAAAAGGGCTGGGCAAGACGTCCCTCCCCGCTTGCGGGCGCGACCGTCTCGAGCTTATCCAGCCGGACAAAAGCGTCGGGAAGGTCGATCGGTTGGGACGATGCGAACATGTCGGTCAGCGACAGGGCGGCACCGCGCGCGACCATGATCTGCGGATCGCGCGGGACGATAACCTGATCGTCCGATAGATTCAGTTGCTCCCGGAACACGCGGACCAGCGTGGGGTTGTAGGCGAGCGTACCGCCCTCGAAGATTACCGGCGGCTCGATGTCGATACCCTGGGCCAGACCGCCGATCGTTTGGCGGGCGACCGCGTGAAGCGCCGAAAGCGCCAGGTCGGTGGTAGGAATGCCCTCGTTGAGCAGCGGCTGGATATCGGTCTTTGCGTACACGCCGCAGCGGCCCGAGACCTCGTGGACGGTCGTTCCCCGGCTTGCGAGCTGCTCGAACTCGCCCGATTCGGTGCCGACCCCCATGAGCTTTGCCATCTCGTCGATAAATGCACCGGTACCGCCTGCGCACGAGCCGTTCATGCGCATGTCGGCAACCTCGATGTCTCCCTTATCGTTGGTGCGGAAGAAGATCATCTTGGCGTCTTGGCCGCCCAGCTCGATGGCGCAGCGCGTCTGCGGATAGAACCTGCTGATCGCGAGCGCGTTGGCGACCACCTCCTGAACGTACGAGGCGCCCAGCGCGGTCGCGATATCGCGCGCACCCGAGCCGGTCACCGCAACGCGCAGCGACTCATGGGGAAAGCGCTCGGCGAGCTCGCCGAGCATGGCGCGCACGCTCGCTGTCTGACACGCCCCGTGGCGGCGATATCCCCACCACGCCTCGGTCATATCCTCGTGCATCGCGTAAACTTTGGTCGTCGTCGACCCTACGTCCAGTCCTACTAGCAACGCCATAATGCTCCGTCTCTCGCATTTTTCCTGCTAGAGATATACCACTCTACGTAATACAACAGACTGTTGTATTTAAACTCCGTATAAAAAGCGGCTGCCGAAACGCTTCAGCAGCCGCCGAATGCACCAACAGATTGTTCTGCGCGCTAGCACGTCGGGCAACGGAACAGCACGGGCCCTCCGGTCATGCGCACCGCTCACGCCCGCGATGTCGCCGAGAGAGCTATCCACGCTTAGGGCTCCAACCAAGCAAGTCGCCCGCGCTCAGCAGATCCCTAAGCGAGCTACTCGCACTCAGAAGCCATAGCCTGCTCCAAGAGCTCGGCATGCTCCTCCTCGAAAACCGTCCCCACAGGGAAGGCGCGACGGAAGACGAAGTGGGAAATCGGACCGGCTACCAAAAGGTTCCACGGCAGCGCCATCACAAAATTATGCGGAATGTTGATCATCCAGATCGCGGGCACGGAATACAGGTTCGCAAGGATGCCGCCGGGCATGTGCGACAGACCCTCGCAGGCACCGTACAGCGACATGGTGATGACCATGGGAACGACCATGCAGGAGCTGACGGCGAGCGTCATGGCAAGTGGCGAGCTCTTGCCCGGCGTGACCAAGTACTTAAAGGCGAAACCCTTGGCGAGCGGGCTGGCGACGAACCAGTCGCAGCACATGGCAAAAATGTAGGCAACGGGGAAGCCGAGCCACGCGGCGGCAACGACCTCGCCGTTGATGGCCCCGTGCTGCAGGGCAACGTTGTAGATGCTCATCCAGAGCACCATGCAAAAGCACATGATAAAGGTGAACAGCAGGCTCTCTCGTTTGTTGATAGGCATAAAGGGCAGATTCCTCTCTGTGTTGTGCCGCCGCACCACGCAACAAAAACGGGCGGGCAAGATGGAGTTACTGGAACTTCATCTCGCCCGCCCGTGTTACGCGCGTCTGCGACTACTTATGTGGTGGAACCAGCCTAACACGAACGGCGCGCGCTTCGTAAGCGTTGAGTTTGTGGAGATGCAGGGCACCAAAACCCCCGACCCCATAAGTTGCGGTGGAATACGGACTGTTTTGACCCTTTAAGCAACAATTCAGTCCCTATTTCACCGCAACTCATTTGGTGCAAAGTAACCTGTCCCCCTTGCACCAATTAGCTGGTATGGCGCCAGCGAGGGTCGGTGAGGGTTCTCGCCACGCCCAAGCCAACGGGCAGAAACGCCACGATGAGCACTGCGCGCACAAACCAGCCGAGCATATTGACCGTGTCGAAGGTGCACATGTAATACATAGAGCGATAGAGATACAGACCGGGCACCATAATGACAATCGAAGGCACCGTGAGGGCGATGCGCGGGTAGGTGAGCTTGACTTCGGCCAAGCTTGCCAGCAGACCCGATACCAGCGCGCCGATAAACGCTGCTGCCTCGGGAGGCATTCCCGTGCTGAGGCCCAGGAAGGGAATCATCGTCGGCGCATCGACAAGGGTCAGACGCAGGGTATTGGACACGGCGCCGATCAACCCAGCTGCCGCGGCCATCTTTACCGGGCTGTTGAACATCACCGAGAAGCCGAATACGCCAACGAAGCTCATCACCACGCGCAGGAGCGTAAGGGCAAGCGGCGAAAGGCCCAGTGGGGCAAAGTCGTCCGGCGCCAGGCCAACACACTCGGCAACCATCCAACCTACGAGCGTCGCCATCACAATAATCGATACGGCATATGAAAGGCGCTCGATACCGCTTCGCATGTCGAGCTTAGCGATGTCGAGGCCTGCCGTAATGAGTGGAAAGCCGGGAATCACAAAGAGCATGGCGCCGATATAGCCTTCTTGGTGCGACATTGCCCCCGGTATGACCTGGCCAAGGCCGAGCAATGCCAGCAGATACGAAACGCAAGCGAGCGCAACGCCGGTCGTCAGCGCGCTGAACTGACCAAGGCCTTGCTTGAGAATATGGGAGCGGGCAAAGTTGCCGACACCCGCGCCCACGAACGCGCAGGCCATCTCGATAGGGCCGCCGCCGAGCAAAAAAACGAAGGCGCCACAGGCGCAGGCCGCCGCAAGGCCCTGTTGCCAAGGCGCGTAATCAGGTTTTGAACTCTCAACGGTCTTGAGCATCTCGTGATACTCGTGCACCGTGAAGCGACGACCATAGGTCTCGATTTCCTTGAGGAAACTCTCCATCATCCAAATGCGATGGGTATTGACGCCCGTTGTGGGCAAGCTGACGACCTCATTAAAGCAGTGACCATCTTCGATGCAGGTGCACTCAAACGACAGAAGACTTAAGTCAACGTGGATGGTGACACCGAGTACGGCGGCAACACGATTCATGGTATCGCGCACGCGCCAGGCACCCGTTCCGCTTGCCAGCATAAGCATGCCGGTGCGGCAGATGATGGATGATTTATCGGTGAGCGGCGCATCGACGGCAAGCTCATCGACTGCCGTCACGATCTGGTGCCAGTCAGTTTTCATATGGAGCGCGCCGGCACGAACGCCGTGGTGCATGGGGGCTCTCGAAAGCAGCGAGTTAAGGCGCGAAGGCTGTGGGGGCTCCGTTGATTCGTCCTCAACCTCATCAGTCTCTTCATCGACCAGATCAAAGGAATCAAGCGGCGCTGGCTCGCGACGGTCGATCAGCTCCTCGTCCTCATCATCAAAGTAATTGAACTGATCGAGCATGTCCTCTTCGATTGAACGCTCGCTCGCGTCGTCCATATAGACGCTCCCTTCCTACCGACTAACCCCCATCCTAGGCAGCAACGGCTAAAGGAAACATAAAAGAGACGGCTGTCATGCGAGCCATGTGCTCAACAGCCGTTGGGCAGTCGTTTAAGAACGTCCCCAATGATTACATCGATGTTCTAAGTGTCAACCAAGTCAACGCCGCAGGTAGAGGACGGACAGCGAGCGACGTCCAGGGCGAACAAGTTGGCATGAAAAAGGCAAGGCATAGACCTTCTGGTCATGCCTTGCCTTTTGAATGACAAATTGTCGCCCTGGGCGGCGCGCAGCGTCAACTGGTTACGCGGGTTGGTAAACCCGCGTAACCACCTAGGTCGCGCCCTTGAAGTTGAACGTCAGATTGTCCAAATGCGGCCCGCGCAGCGTCGAGCCGTTACGCGGTTCGTAGAACCGCGTAACTAGTTAGTACATCTTTGCGCCGGCGGGGATAGAGGCGTCGAGCTGGATCAGGTTGAGGCGCTCCTCACCATCCTCCTCGTGGATGGCACTGATGAGCATGCCGCAGCTGGGGATGCCCATCATCTTGCGCGGAGGCAGGTTGGTGATGGCGAGCAAGGTCTTGCCGACCAGGTCCTCGGGCTCGTAATAAGCGTGAATACCGGAGAGGATGGTGCGGTCGGTACCGGTACCGTCGTCGAGCGTAAAGTTCAGCAGCTTCTTGGACTTCTTGACGGCCTCGCATGCCTTGACCTTCACAGCGCGGAAATCGCTCTTGGAGAAGGTATCAAAGTCGACGAACTCCTCAAACAGCGGCTCAACGGCGATCTTGGAGTAATCGAGCGTGGGCTTAAGCGACTTAACGAATGGGCTCGCGGCGTTGCCGGCCTCTGCAGCCTTGGCGGCAGCGGCACCGGACTGGAAACCCTTCTCGGGCTTCATGTGCGGGAACAGCAGGACGTCGCGGATAGAAGCCTGGTTAGTAAGCAGCATGACCACGCGGTCGATACCAATGCCAATGCCGCCCGCGGGAGGCATACCGTACTCGAGGGCGCGCACGTAGTCCTCGTCATACTCCATAGCCTCATCGTCGCCGTCGGCCTTCTCGGCCATCTGGGCAGCAAAGCGCTCAGCCTGGTCGACCGGGTCGTTGAGCTCGGAGAATGCGTTGGCGTACTCGTGGCCGGCGATGACCAGCTCAAAGCGGTGAGTCAAACGCGGGTCGTCCTCAAAACGCTTGGCAAGCGGGCTGACCTCGATGGGGTAATCGCACACGAAGGTCGGGTTGACGATGGTGTCCTCGCCCAGCTCATCGTAGATCTCGGCGATAATCTTGCCGGCGGTCCACTCGGGCTTAATCTCCAGGCCCTTCTCGCGCGCGGCGGAAGCAAGCTCCTCGACCGGCGTGTCGATGGTGACCTGCTTGCCGAGCACATCGGAGACGATGTCGGTCATGGGACGGCTGGCCCACTCACCAGAAAGGTCGATGGTCTGGCCCTGGTACTCGATGACCTCGGGGTTGCCGATGGCCTTGTTGGCAGCCTTGATGACACCCTGGGCGAGTGCCTTCATGCCCTCGAGGTCGGAGAAGGCACGGTAGGCCTCCATCGTGGTGAACTCGGGGTTGTGGGTAAGGTCCATGCCCTCGTTACGGAAGATGCGGCCGATCTCGAACACGCGCTCAAAACCACCGACAATGCAGCGCTTGAGGTGCAGCTCGGTGGCAATACGCAGGTAGCACTCCTGATCGAGCGCGTTGAAGTGGGTAATGAACGGCTTGGCAGTAGCGCCGCCCTGGATGGTCTGCAGGATGGGGGTCTCGACCTCCATGTAGCCGTCGGACTCCATAAAGCGACGGAAGGTGGAGAGAATCTGCGAACGCTTACGGAAGGTCTCGCGAACGTCGTCGTTGGCGATCAGGTCGACATAGCGCTGGCGATAGCGGGTCTCCTTGTCGGAAAGACCGTGGAACTTCTCGGGCAGCGGACGAACGGCCTTGGCAAGCAGGGTCGCGCTCTTAGGGGCAACGGAAAGCTGGCCACGCTGGGTGCGCACGACCACGCCGGTCACGCCCAGGATGTCGCCCAGGTCGAAGGCCTTGAGCGTACTCCAGGCAGCCTCGTCCATGTCGTTGATGCGGCAGAACAGCTGAATCTCGGCAGTCGCATCGCGCACGACGATGAACATGATCTTGCCCTGACCGCGCTTGGCGACCACACGGCCGGCGATCTTCACGACGTCCTCGGTGTCCTCGCCATCGGCAAGCTCGGCGTACTTAGCCTCGATATCGGCGACGTAGTCCTCAAGCTCAGAGTGCTCGGGATAGGGGTTCTGGCCCGCCTCGAACAGGGCGGCGCGCTTGGCCAGGCGGGTGGCGCGCTCGTCGTTGAGCGTCGATGCCTGATCTGCGGCGTTCTGGTTTTCTGCCATAAGATAGCTCCTCAAACTAAAACGCTCCCCAGGATTCGGTCCCAGGGAGCGAAAACATACCTTTACGCGGGACCGTGGTCTAGCGTGCGATCTTGGCGATGGTGTAGACGCGAGTCTTGCCGGAAGGCGTAACGACCTCGACGGAGTCGCCCTCGCCATGACCAATGATGGCGTGGCCGACCGGAGACTCGTTGGAAATCTTGTGCTCGAGCGAGTTGGTCTCGGTGGTACCAACGAGCGTGACCTCCATGACCTCGCCGTTGGGATCAATCAGCGAAACGGTGGAACCGATGGAGACGGTCAGGTCGCCCGTGGTGGCAGCAACCTGAGCGTTGGCGAGGATGGCCTGGATCTCGGCAATACGAGCGGCGTTCTGGGCCTGCTTGTCCTTAGCGGCGTCGTACTCGGAGTTCTCCGAAAGGTCGCCGAACGCGCGGGCTTCCTTGATGTCCTCGACGATCTCCTTGGCGTAATCGCCCTCACGCCAAGCGAGCTCCTCGACGAGCTTCTGGCGGCCCTCAGCGGTCAGTACGATCTGGCTTGCGTCCATACGGATATCTCCCCAACTCTGATCAAACAATCAACTGTCAACAAAACGAAAAAGACCGGCTAGCCTGCGGGCAAGCCGGTCAGGTGCTCACCCCAAAGGGATGGGACTACTCTGCGTCCGCGTCGCTGTCCTCTGCCTGCTTCTTCTTGGCAGCAGCGAGCTTGGCCTCGAGCTCAGCGATCTCCTTGTCCTCCTCGGACTGCTCGACCACGACCTCCTCGGCCTGCTTGGTCTCGGCCTTATCGTCGCCCTCCATACCCTCACGGATATTCTTGACGGTAGAGCCGAGGGACTTGCCGAGCTTCGGCAGGTTCTTGGGCCCGAAGATAATCAGGACAACGACGAGAATAATGATGAGCTCAGGAGCCCTCAGTCCAAACATGTAGACCTCCACAATACAGCGAGACAAGCTCGAATGAGTATACCGCGGGTATCGCGGTATCACAACACTAGCTAAAAAAAGGGACCGCAAGAAGCGGTCCCTCCTCATGCTCTGGTCGGGTTGACTGGATTTGAACCAGCGACCCCTGCGTCCCGAACGCAGTGCTCTACCAAACTGAGCCACAACCCGTTAGCTCGACTATATTAACAAAGATTTTCGCCGCGTGCTAGAGAAATTTTTATTTCTTTGAAGCGTCGATTTGAACCGTGTTGGGAATAAGCTCCGTCGCGCAGGCCCACCAGCCTTTTTGCTGGGCAGCGTCCGCAAGCCTTTCGGCCGTGGCGGCAGTGTCGCAAATGGCAAACGAACAGGCGCCCGATCCGCACACATCTACAGCAACGGTGCCGTCCTGTTTACGCAGCCAATCGAGAACCGTTTGAATCTGCGGCTCCATCTGTGCGGAAATGACACCTAGGTTGTTATGGATGAGCGCATATGCCGTCTCGGCATCACCAGCACGCAAGGCAGAAGCTATCGCGCCGGGCTTGTCCGCAGGCACCGGGGCCTCGTCAAAACGTCGATAGGCTTCAATTGTCGAAACGCTCGCCTCCCGCGGCTTAACCAGCACAACGGGCGTCGTGGGCAGCACGGAGTACTCAGTTGCCAGCACGTCTCCCCCGCCTACGTAGAACGCAGGGCTCGCGTGCAAAAAGAACGGGACGTCAGCACCAATGCCCCGCGCAATATCGTCGAGCGCTGGGTCGGTGCGATCAATGCCCCAGAGCTCCGCCAAGGCGACAATGACCGCGGCCGCATCCGTCGAGGGGCCGCCCAAGCCGGCGCACAATGGAATGCGCTTCTCAATCGTCACGCAGATGTTTGCCTCGCGACCATAATGCTCGGCCATAGCAACCGCAGCCCGATACGCCGTATTCTTTTGCATGGGAAAATCTGATGCCGGAACCGTCTGGACGGTCAGCGCCTGCACCGGCGTGACCGTCACGGTATCGGAAAGACCGACGGCTGCCATCAGGGAATCGACCCTGTGGTAGCCGCGGTCATCGCGCTCGGTATGAACCCCCAGGTAGAGGTTGATCTTTGCCGGCGCGGAAAGAGTCAGGGACCAATCGGTCACCGTTAATGCTCCTCGAGCTGATTGCCGAGCGGGGTAAAGATATGCTCGCCGCTCTCGGGGTCGAACAGCTCGACCTGGCCGGTGAGGACATCGATGTACTGGTAGGACTGACGCGACTTGCGGCCGCGACGCTCGTCAACCTCGACAATGAAGACGGCCGGGTGGACGCTCTTGATGGTGCCCATGCGCTCGACGACGCGGGTACGGCCCATGTTGGCCTTAACCTTGACGCGATCGCCCACCATATCGGTCAGCTTCTCGTGGATGTCGTCGACAAAGGAGCAAATAGAAGAAGCAAGAAGATCAAGAA
>CAVEDI010000162.1:0-22988 GCA_963614405.1 Oscillospiraceae bacterium
ACCGGTGGACGGCACCGAGCCGTACGCTTGAACTGAGAAGGGGGAGGCCTCGCGGTCTCCCCCTTTTTTTGCGTTATATACACGTTGTACTTTGGGACCTAGTTCCCCCGTATGCGCTCTTACTGTTTGGCTGTATTTTGAGTCCTTCTAGTGTATTTGAGCGATAATTACTCGAATTGGCGTTAGGGAGGGCTTGATGTTTACCGTATTTGTCTTGGGCAATATTGCTTCGGGTAAGTCGACTGCCTGCCGCTATTTCGAATCTCGTGGCGCTATGCTAATCGATCTGGATGAGCTTGCAAAATCGCTGTATGTGCCGGGCTCTGATATCGTCAATGCACTCGCGGATGAATTCGGTTGGGACATTTTGGATGAGGATGGCGGCATTCGCCGCAGCATCCTCGCTTCTCGAGCTTTTGCTTCTCCTGATTCGGTCGCACGGCTCAATGGCATTGTGCATCCCGTTCTCATTGAACAGCTTTCGCTTAGGATTCTCGATCCGGTTTGTTGTACGGTTTCGTCTCCCCGTTATCCCTTTGCGGTAGTCGAGGTTTCTGCTCCGACTGGTTTTGAGGATGCATTTGGTTTGGCTGATGAAATTCTGGTCATCAGCGCCCCTTTAGCAGTTCGTCGCGAGCGCGCTATTCAACGTGGCATGGAGCCATCTGATTTCGATGCCCGTTCTGCTTGCCAGCCCGAAGAGTCTGCGCTGTGCAATCTCGCTACAACGGTGATTGACAATGCGGCAGGCGATAACTCGCTCTTTGAACAGCTTGACTCATGGCTTGCATGCCATGGGTTCGGGGATGTAGTGGATAAGGAGGAGGCCGATGCCTAAGACACGTTTCTTTGCGTGGTATCGCCTTATGCCGCTGGCTGCCGTTTTTGTCTTCGGCCTTATCTCATTCGTTTACTCGTGTGCTCCTGCCGCTTTCTTTAAGCCGTTGTATCCGATTGACTACGAGGCGTATGTAAAGCAATCCAGTATTTCGCATAATCTGGATCCGTATCTGGTGTGCGCTGTCATTAAGTCGGAATCGAATTGGGATCCCGAGGCCGAGTCGAATCAAGGTGCTCAGGGATTGATGCAGCTGATGCCCGAGACTGCCCAGGATATGATCGCCAAGGGCCTTGTTGACGGTGACGAGTATTCGGCCGACAATCTTAACGATCCGGCTACGAATATCGAGTTTGGCTGTGCGTATCTTTCGTATCTTCTAGCGTATTTTAACGGGTCGACGGATAGCGCCATCGCCGCCTATAACGCCGGCATGGGCAATGTCGACGGATGGGCGCAGCAGGGTACGTCGCTTCATAATGCAATCACCTTTCCCGAGACGCAGGCGTATCTGATTCGTGTCAATAATGCCTGGGCTCGCTACAAGACCATCTATCCCGATCGGTTCGTATAGGACTATGCCTGCCGCCTGCGTATACTGCAGATATATGAGTTAGGAGTATCCATGGCGGAATTTGAAGTAGAACGCGTTGGTGGTGAACTTAAGCGCTTTGGCGTTGAAGGCTCTGACGTGCCGTTTAAGGTCGTGTCTCCCTATGAGCCTGCCGGTTCCCAGCCTAAGGCCATTGAGTCGCTTGTGCAGGGCGTGAGGGACGGAGACCGCTATCAGGTTTTGCTGGGCGTGACTGGTTCGGGCAAGACCTTCACGATGGCAAAGACTATTGAGGCCCTGGGAAAGCCGACGCTGGTCATGGCTCCGAATAAAACGCTCGCCGCTCAGCTTGCGAGCGAGCTCAAAGAGTTCTTTCCCAACAACGCTGTGGTCTACTTCGTCTCGTACTACGACTACTATCAGCCCGAGGCGTATGTGCCGCAAAGCGATACATATATCGAGAAAGACTCCTCGATTAACGAAGAGGTTGAGATGCTGCGACATCAGGCGACCGCATCGCTGCTCTCTCGACGCGATGTAATCGTCGTTGCATCGGTCTCGTGTATCTATGGCATTGGCTCTCCTGAGGACTATGCGGGTCTGGCTCCAAACGTCGACAAGAAGGTGCCGCTCGAGCGCGATGACTTTATCCATGCGCTTATCGACATTCAATATGATCGCAATGACTATGACCTGGCACGTGGCACGTTCCGCGTGCGCGGCGATGTTGTCGACGTGTATCCGCCTTATGCCGAGCATCCGTTGCGGTTTGAGTTCTTTGGCGACGAGGTCGAGCTGATTGCCGAGATCGATGAGGTCACCGGTGAGATGCTTCGTGAGTACGAGGCCATCCCCGTATGGCCGGCATCGCACTACGTGACCGAGAAGCCGAAGGTCAAGGCGGCTCTGAAATCGATCAGCGAAGAGTGCGAGAAGCGCGTGGCGGAGCTCAAGGCGACCGACAAGTTGCTCGAGGCGCAACGTCTGCAGCAGCGCACCGATTATGATCTTGAGATGCTCGAGACGATGGGCTTTTGCAACGGCATCGAGAACTACTCGCGTCATCTGGACGGTCGCAAGCCGGGTGAGCCGCCGTTTACCCTAATCGATTACTTTCCTAAGGATATGCTCTGCATCATCGATGAGAGCCATGTGACGGTGCCGCAGATTCGCGGCATGCACGAAGGTGACCGCTCGCGTAAGGTGACGCTGGTGGAACACGGTTTTCGCCTGCCCTCGGCGCTCGATAACCGCCCGCTTCGTTTCGATGAGTTTGAGGCGAGGATTCCCCAGTTCATCTACGTTTCGGCAACACCGGGCGACTATGAGCTGCGGGTTAGCCAGAACGACGTTGAGCAGATTATTCGTCCGACCGGTCTGCTCGATCCCAAGATCGATGTGCGTCCGGTTCGTGGGCAGATTGACGATCTTGAGGACGAGATTCGCGAGCGCGTTGCCCGCAAGGAGCGCGTGCTGGTGACCACGTTGACCAAGCGCATGGCCGAGGACCTGACCGACCATCTGCTCGACGCGGGCATTAAGGTCAATTACATGCACTCTGATACGGCGACAATGGACCGTGTCGAGATCCTGCGAACGCTGCGCGAGGGCAAGATCGATGTCCTCGTTGGCATCAACCTGCTTCGCGAGGGCTTGGATCTCCCCGAGGTCTCACTGGTGGCAATTCTCGATGCCGATAAGGAAGGCTTCTTGCGCAACCGCCGTTCGCTGATTCAGACGATTGGCCGCGCGGCCCGTAACGCCGATGGCGAAGTCATCATGTATGCGGACGTTGTGACCGATTCGATGAAAGAGGCCATCGAAGAGACGCAGCGCCGTCGCGAGATTCAGATGGCATATAACGAAGAGCATGGCATCGTGCCCAAGACGGTGCGCAAGGCCATCAACGACATCTCAAGTTTTATTGCCGAGGCCGAAAAAACCGTGGGTTCCAAGGGACGCTCGAAGGGCGACTCTCTTGGCCATGGTGCATTCTATACGCCCGATGAGTCGGGCGAGGGCGGCGTGCCGGAAACGGTGGCGCCCGAGCAGACACTTGCGGAGCAGTTGGAAGAACTGCCGCATGACGAGCTTGTGCGGATTGTCGAAACCATGGAAGAGGATATGCGTAACGCTTCTGCCGCCATGGACTTTGAGGAGGCGGCGCGCCTGCGCGATGCCGTCGTTCAGATTCGGGCGATGCTCGAGGGTGCGTCTGAGGACGAGACGATCGAGCGCTTACGTTCGCAGGCCCGCAAGGGTTCCACGTTCGCATCGGGCAGAAAACGCCAGGGTGCACGGTTTAAGAAATAGCGAACAGGCCCCGGGTTCCCTGTGGAGCTCGGGGCCTATGTCTTTTGCGCGCTGGAATTCGTGCGTTAGAGGTCTGCGATCAGGGCTTCAGCACAACGGATGCCGTCGGTGGCCGCGCTCATGATGCCGCCGGCATATCCAGCTCCCTCACCACAAGGGTAGAGGCCCGGGGTCGACACGGCATGGCACGTTCGGTCTCGGGTGACAGTGACCGGTGAGCTCGAACGAGTCTCCACGCCGGTAAGAACGGCATCGGGACGGTCGTAGCCTCGTAGCTTTTTTCCGAGTAGGGGAAGTCCCAGGCGGAGCGACTCGACGATATGCTGCGGCAGGGCTTCGTCAATTGCCGTCCAGGTCACACCGAGCGGATAGGTGGGCTTTACCTTTCCGGGCGTCTTGCTGGCGCGTCCTGCGAGGAAATCTCCGACGAGTTGTGCCGGTGCGTTCCAGTTGGAACCGCCCAGGCGATAGGCGGCCGCCTCGCAGGCACGCTGGAGCTCGATGCCGGCGAGCGGGTCATCGTTGGGAAGGTCCTCAGGCGTGACGTTAACGAGCAGGGCGGCGTTTGCGTTGCGTCCGTCGCGGGCATTGAGGCTGGCGCCGTTGACGCACAGGTGGCCCTGCTCGGAAGAGGCGGCGACAACCTGCCCGCCGGGGCACATGCAAAACGAGAACACGCTGCGGCCGTTGGGAAGATGGGCGACGAGCTTGTAGGGGGCTGCTCCGAGGGCAGGATGTCCCGCCGAGGCTCCATATTGGGCTCGGTCGATGTCGCGTTGCGGATGCTCGATGCGAACGCCCATGGCAAAGGTCTTTTGTGCGAGGGCCACGTTGTGGTCCTTAAGGAGCTCAAAAATATCGCGAGCAGAATGCCCGCAGGCGAGGATGAGGTGCTTTGTCTCGATTGGCTCGCAAGCGGCGTCTTGGGACGATTGGACATCGATACCGGTAATGGCGCCAGACGCGTCGATGTGAATGTCGACGAGCTTTGTTCGATAACGGACGACACCTCCGAGCTGCTCGATGCGCTGGGATATAGCGGTGACAACCGTGGGAAGGATGTCGGAGCCAATGTGCGGCTTGGCATCCCACAGAATATCGCGGGGCGCACCCGCCTCGACGAAGGTTTCGAGGATAAGGCGATGGGCGGGATTTTTTGTTCCCGTATTGAGCTTGCCGTCCGAGAAGGTCCCCGCGCCGCCCAGACCAAACTGGATATTACTCTCGGGGTCGAGGATGCGCTCCTTTAGAAAGAGGTCGATCGCATGCGAGCGGCGAAATGCCGGGTCGCCGCGCTCGATGAGCAAGGGCTTAAGACCTGCTTCGGCGAGCGTTAGCGCGGCGAAAAGGCCAGCGCATCCGGCGCCGACAACGACAGGGCGTTCTTGAGGTGCGTCGGAGACGGGGGTGGGGAATGAAGACCCATCGTCTTCTATCGCGCGTACGCGCGAGCGGTCACGCTCGGAAACGCTGTCGACCGCTTCTCGCTCGAGGTGGGGACTGGTCAGCTCAACACGAAAGCTCAGGATAAAATGGACGTCTCGTTTTTTGCGAGCGTCGATTGACTTGCGATGGAGCTCGATGGACTTGATCTCGGAGTCCTTGCAACGTAGGACGCGCTTGGCGACTCGCTTGCCAACAATGAGGCAGGCATTTTCATCGCCGGCTTCATCGAGCGACGCGTTGACTTGGGTGATTTCGATCATCGAGGTCTCCTTAGAGGCAAGAAAGAGGCCGTCCGGTATCCCAGACGGCCCGAATGCGTTTTTGATTATAGACTGCGCGGCTACAGACTGCTTGCAGCGCGAATGCCCGAGAGCCAGGCCCACGCAAGGTTAAAGCCTCCGCAATCGGCGTCGATGTCGAGCGCTTCGCCGCAGACGTAAAGCGGGGCGTCGACAGCGCTGCGCGCGCGTAGACTGGGTGTTGAGATGCTCTCGACAGATACGCCACCACGCGTGACCTGCGCCGAGCGCTCCTCGGCTGTTCCCTCGACGAGCAACTTAAAGTGCTTGAGGATAGAGACCAGGTGGATGACATCGTTGGAGCCTGGATGGCACTGCTCGAACGCCGTGCAGACGACGCGGGAGAGTTGCGGGGCGAGCATGCCGTCGAGCCAACGGGGATCGCGGGGCGAAAAGCCGCCGAGCAGCTCAACGCGCCGGTTGAGCATATCGAGCAGCTCGTCTTTGGAGAGGTCGGGGAAAACGTCGAGCAGGATCGTATCGCCGTGCTGGATACGACGGGAGAGGTTGAAGACAGCGACGCCCGAGATACCGAAGGTTCGAAACAGGACTTCACCGTCTTCGTGCCAGAGCTCATTATGATTGCGGGCGAGCGTCAAGCGGGTGCGGACGCGCAGGCCATCCAACGTCTTGAGTGCCGCCCGATCGCCGACGACCGTTGCCGATACGGGGCAGAGGATGGGGCGCAGCGAAGTGAGGGGGAGGCGAAACGTATCGGCGATACCGGTGGGGTTGCCACCCGTGGCGATAATTACGGCATGTGCCTCCAGGGCCTCGTTCTTGCGAGGGACATCGGCGAGCGCTTTCCGAAGCGAGCGGAGCTCCGATTTTCGGTCGTCGTGCTTTTTTGCCTTGAGTGCCCGCGCTGGACGGTCTATTTGGAGTGTCCAGCCTTCGGAAGCTTTGTGCGCCGAGGCAACGTTGGCTCCGCAGATTAAGGTGATACCTAGGCGGTCGCAAACGTTGAGAAGCGCGTCGCGCACCGATTCGGCGCGAAGGGAGCGCGGGTACAGTCGGCCTTCCTCGGAGGTTGTCATGATGCCCAGCGAGGAGAAGAAACCCATAAGCTCTTGTTCGGGCTGGGGGCCCATGACGGATTCGACGAATGCGGGGTGGTTATACCGCTGAGGATTAATCGATTCGTTGGAGAGGTTGCAGCGGCCGTTACCGGTCGCAAGGAGCTTAAGGCCACAGGCGACATCGCGCTCAACGATGCAGACGCTTTTGCCAGCGCGTGCGGCCGTAATGGCGGCGGCGAGGCCTGAAGCCCCGCCGCCGATTACCAGGACGTCATAGAAGGCGCTCGCGTTCACTTAGGCCTCGTCGGTCTCGTGCGGGGTAATGGCCTCGACGGCAGAGACTGCCTTGGGCAACATGCCATCGGGCAGCGCGGTCTCGACCTCGCCCTTATCGCAGGCCTCGGCGAGTGCCGGATTAATGGGAAGCTGGCCCAAGATGTTGAGGTTATAGCGATCTGCGACCTCGGGGAGCTTGCTTTTGCCAAAGACCTCAATCTTCTTGCCGCAGTCGGGGCACTCAATATAGCTCATGTTCTCGACAATGCCCAGAATGGGGACGTTCATCTTCTCGGCCATGTTGACCGCCTTGGCGACGATCATCGAGACCAGATCCTGCGGGCTCGTGACGATGACGATGCCGTCGACGGGCAGCGACTGGAAGACGGTGAGCGCGACGTCGCCTGTTCCCGGGGGCATGTCGACCAGCAGGTAGTCGATGGGGCCCCACGAGGTCTCGCTCCAGAACTGCCTGATGGCGCCTGCGATGACCGGACCGCGCCAAAGGACGGGGTCGGTCTCGTTTTGGAGCAGAAGGTTGGAGCTCATGACCTTGACGCCGTGCTCGGAGATTTCGGGCAGCATAAGGTTGCCAAGGGCATGGACGTGGCGTCCGCTCATACCGAACATCTTGGGGATAGAGGGACCGGTGATGTCGGCATCGAGGACGCCGACCTTGTGGCCGTGACGGGCAAGCTCGGTGGCGATGGCACCGGTGACAAACGACTTGCCGACACCGCCCTTGCCGGAAAGCACGGCGATGACGCGTTTGACCTCGGACAGCGTGTTCTCCTCAAATTGCGACGGCGATGTTTGTCCGCCGGCGGCCTGTGCGTGCTCGCAACCCATGTATGACTCCTTTGTATATGTTGGGGCCGGGGCCCCGCGATGTGACACGAGCGTCATTGTACCCTCGTTTGCGAGCGGGAGTCATTTGCGATGCAAATGGGCCGAGCGTGCTTGCAATACGATGGGCCCAAGCGAATGGGCGGGCTTACTGAACTTTGCTGGCGAACTCGAGGTATTGCATGCGCTGCAGCTTGTCGATCGTCGAGGTGTATGGGCTGTCTTCAGATTCCAAGTCGTAGCGCAGCCCGTCGGCACCGAGATAGCCGGCGACATTGATGGTGGGCACATCTGACCTTGTTGCAAGCAGGGCCTTTTGATAGTCGGTGAGCGGGGCGCCGATCTTATTAAGGGTAATGGCTGCAATCTCGTTTGCCCCGACGGTGTCGTAGACGTTGAGCTCGGTATTGCCGGCGATTTCATAGTTAGCCCAGACGAAATAGGTCGACTGATAGACACGGAAAGCGTGGCTTGCCGTATCTTCCTGAGGGTACAGCTCGTCGTTGAGAGTCGTTGCGGCGCTCGGCTGATGGTCGCCAAAAAAGACAAGGACAACCGGTCTGCCGATATTGCGGAGCTCGTTGATAAAGTACTCGAGGTCCCGGTCGGATGCGTTGATGCAGGTTAGATAGGTGTTGAGTGCGCTATTGGCGCCCTCGCTGGCTCCCTCGACCCAATAGTTTGTCAGCTCCTCGGCGGGAACGGTGCCATAGTCGTAGCCGCCGTGATTTTGCATCGTGACGTCAAAGATGAACTGCGGGGCTTCGTCGGTTCTAAGCAGGTCGAGTATCTTGTCGTAGGTGGCGTAGTCGCATACGCCGGCATGGTAACAGGGCGCACCTTCGAAATCGCCGATTGAAAGAAAGTCTCCAAAGCCCAGCTGCTGATAGATTTTATCTCGATGGTAGTTGACGGGGTTTTGCGGGTGCATAGCGGTAGCGGTATACCCAAGCTCCTTAAGGTCCTTTGCCAGGCTGTTGACGCCATTCATCTGATACAGCTGATAGGGGATTTTGCCTAATCCGACAAAGGCCGTTGTCGCTCCGGTCAAAAATTCGAATTCGGAGTTCGCCGTTCCGCCACCGGCGACCGAAGCGAGCATGGTGCCGCGAACAAGTGTGTCGGGAAGCGAGTTGTAGAATGCGGGGCCGGTGTACCCGGCCGCCTGGAGCTGCTCAAAGCACGAAAGGTCGCTAAAACTCTCATTCATGACGGCAACAATCGTCGGCTTGATTTCATTGAACTGGGCAACGGCCGCCGCGCGCTGCTCGCTCGAGCCATACGTGCTGTCGTAGGTGGCGGCGAGCTCCTGCTCGATGCTCTGCGCCTCATCGGGCGTATAGTCTTCGGGCTTCTCAATGGGCAACTCGTTGACCATTTCGGTGAACGAAGTGATAAAACCCTGAGATGCATACGTGGTGATGGGCTGCCAACGGTCAAATCCAAAATTCAGCGCCTGCTCCAAGTCGATGCTGGAAAAGCCCGAGAGCCCCACAACGGTCACTAGCAGAAAAGCGCAGAGGTTAGCGGCGATTGCGGGGAAGACATGGGTAGGCGTACGGAGCTTTCTCGGTCGGATAAGCGAAAGAAGCCCCAGGGAAATCTCCAGCAGGGCTAGAGAGGTTACGATTCCGGCGGTAAAGGTAAACTCGTATCCCTCGCTCACTTCCATTGCGGTGCCAAGGGCCAAGATATCGCTTGGCAGGATGGCCTCGCCTTTAAACGTTATGACGAAGTGCTCGGCAATGCCAAGGATGCAACAGGCGACGGGCACGAGGGCCATGACGCCTCCATGACGCTGTCCCAGCAAATAAAGGGAGAGCAGAACCGTCGCGAGCAGTCCGACGGAAAACCCGAATGAGTTGGCGGGAATGCGAT
The DNA here is from genome assembly GCA_963614405.1 of Oscillospiraceae bacterium. GTDB lineage: Bacteria > Actinomycetota > Coriobacteriia > Coriobacteriales > Coriobacteriaceae > Collinsella. Next base: position 9,469 of record CAVEDI010000162.1, read on the forward strand.
AGAACGTTTCGTTACAGGCAATTTCGAGTGAAACGAACGAGAGCGCTGAAACAGCGGCGATGACAAGGATGTCACGGCAAATACAGGCAACCGTTCCCGTCGCAAGATCGGTTTGGTCGATAAGTCCCGAAACCAAGGGCTCGACAAGAAGCATGACGGCGGTAGCACCGAGCGCCGAATAAGAAAGGACCCATAGGGAATTGTCCTCATTTACGAGCAATTGATTCGTAATCCATGCAGCTACCATGCCGAGCGGGATGAGGAGCGTCGCGCACCAAAAGACGCGGGCAATGGGCGGCTTTTCATTGTGTTTGATTGAAAAATATACGCGCACCACGACGATGGCCACGATAAGGACGGCGATGAATATGGGCAGATTGGCCATGTCGCTCGAAGTGATTTCAAGGGGGATATCTTCGGTCATGGACGTTCCTCTGTTACGGCAAATTAAGTTCAGTATTAGATTACTGTAACCTTTCCACGGCATTTCGAGAAACAAAGCGCCCGATACGCAAAGCTAAAGGTCTGCGAATCTTGTATTACGAACATCTGTGCGCGTCGAGTGCGCTAAACTCATCGGCAGTATGATTCGATGCAATAGGAGGCAAGGAGCTTCCATGTCTGATTCTTCTATCGTTATTCGCGGCGCTCGTGAGCACAACCTCCGTGATATCGATGTTTCCATTCCGCGTGACCAACTCGTGGTCATTACCGGTCTTTCTGGCTCGGGCAAGAGTTCGCTGGCATTTGACACTATCTATGCCGAGGGCCAGCGTCGATACGTCGAGAGCCTTTCGAGCTATGCGCGCCAGTTCTTGGGCCAGATGGACAAACCCGACTTGGATTCAATCGACGGCCTTTCGCCGGCGGTGTCGATCGACCAAAAGACGACGTCTAAAAACCCTCGCTCGACGGTTGGCACCGTAACCGAGATTTATGACTATCTGCGCCTGCTGTTCGCCCGTGTGGGCACCCCGCACTGTCCCGAATGCGGCCGCGTCATTGAGCGCCAGACGACCGACCAGGTTGCCGACAAGGTCTTGGCGGCGGGGGAGGGCCGCCGCGCGTTTGTGCTGGCACCGGTGGTGCGCGGGCGAAAAGGCGAGTACACCAAGCTGTTTGAGGACCTTCGCGCCGAGGGCTTTAGCCGCGTGCGTGTCGACGGCGAGGTTCGCTCGCTTGATGACCCTATCGATTTGGATAAGAAATTCAAGCATGATATCGAGGTCGTGGTCGACCGCATCGTGATTCGCGAGAACTCGCTGGGCCGTATTGCCGAGTCCGTTGAACAGGCGACTGCGCTGGCGCACGGCAATGTGAACGTATACTTGCTGCCCGACCGCGACGCTCCCGAGGGGACCGAAGGCGAGTTGCTGGAGTATTCGCTGGCGTTAGCGTGCCCGGAGCATGGACACTCCATCGATGACCTGCAGCCGCGTGATTTCTCGTTCAACGCGCCCTATGGCGCGTGCCCCGAGTGCGATGGCCTGGGCTTTAAGAAGACGGTCGATGCCGAGGCCCTAATCGAAGACCCCTCGAAGTCGATCGCCGATGGGGTCTTTGGCAGCCTGTTTGGCAACTCTAACTACTATCCGCAGATTTTTGCTGCGGTCTGCAAACACTTTAAGGTGAGCGCCGATACGCCGTGGGAGGACTTGCCCCCTCGCGTGCGTCGTGCATTCTTGGATGGCCTGGGCGATACGAAGATCTCGGTCGACTACCAAAAGCTCGACGGACGTCGCAGCCAGTGGGATACCAAGTTTTCGGGCGTTCGCAACATCCTGTACGAACGCTATACCGAGACGACGAACGAGAACACCAAGACGCGCCTGGAGAAGTACATTCGCGAGGAACCGTGCTCGAGCTGCCACGGCGCTCGTTTGCGCCCTGAGATGCTCGCCGTCACCGTGGGCGGCAAGTCCATTTACGAAGTTTGTTGCCTGTCGTGCCGTGAATCGCTCGAGTTTTTTGAGGGCCTGGAACTCACCGAGCGCCAACAGTTTATCGGCGGCCGTATCGTCAAGGAAATTCTGGAGCGCCTGCGTTTTCTGGTCGATGTTGGACTCGACTATCTGACACTCGATCGCGCCTCGGCGACGCTTTCCGGTGGCGAGGCGCAGCGTATTCGCTTGGCAACGCAGATCGGCGCGGGTCTCATGGGCGTGCTCTATATTCTGGACGAGCCCTCGATCGGTCTTCATCAGCGTGACAACGAGCGCCTGATCAAGACGCTCGAGCGCCTGCGCGATATCGGCAATACCGTTATCGTTGTCGAACACGATGAGGATACAATCCGTGCCGCCGACTACGTGATCGACATGGGGCCCGGCGCCGGTGTCAACGGCGGGCACGTAGTCGCGGCGGGAACGCCTGCCGATATCATGGCGTGTTCTGAGTCGATGACGGGCGCTTATCTGACCGGCAAACGAATGATCAGGGTGCCTGATGAACGGCGCAAGCCCGGTCGCGGCTGCCTTAAAATTACGGGCGCTCGAGCCAACAACCTCAAAAACGTTACCGCCAAGATCGAGTTTGGTACGCTTACGGTTGTTACCGGCGTGTCGGGATCGGGCAAGAGCTCCCTGGTTACCGACACCATTGCGCCTGCCCTTACGAATGCCATTCACCGCTCGACGCGCCCCGTGGGTCCGTATAAGAAAATCGAGGGCATCGAGTGTATCGATAAGGTTATCGATATCGACCAGTCGCCGATTGGCCGCACGCCGCGTTCCAACCCTGCTACCTATATCGGCCTGTGGGATGATCTTCGCGCGCTGTTTGCGAGTACGCCGGAGTCGAAGGCGCGCGGCTACTCGCCGGGTCGTTTCTCCTTTAATGTGAGTGGCGGGCGCTGTGAGGCGTGCAAGGGCGACGGGCAGATCAAGATCGAGATGCACTTCCTTCCCGATATCTACGTTCCCTGCGAAGTTTGCGGCGGTAAACGCTACAACCGCGAGACACTCGAGGTCACCTACCGTGGCAAGACCATCTCGGACGTGCTCGACATGAGCGTCACCGAGGCGCTGGCCTTCTTTGGGAATATCCCGCAGATTAAGCGTAAGCTCCAGACGCTGTACGATGTAGGCTTAGGTTACGTGAGCCTGGGCCAGCCCGCCACGACGCTCTCGGGCGGCGAGGCGCAGCGTGTGAAGCTCGCCAAGGAGCTTCATCGACGCCAGACGGGCAAGACGTTCTATATTTTGGACGAGCCGACGACCGGTCTTCATTTTGAGGACGTCCGCCAGCTGCTCGATGTGCTGCAGCGCTTGGTCGATGCGGGCAACACGGTGCTGGTGATTGAGCACAACCTTGATGTCATCAAGGTTGCCGACCGCCTGATCGATATGGGTCCCGAGGGCGGTAACGGCGGCGGAACCGTCGTGGTTTCGGGCACACCGGAGCAGGTTGCGGACTGTCCGCAGAGTTATACGGGCAAGTTTTTGGCGCCGTTGCTCAGGCGTGACCGGGAGCGTCAGGCTCAACTTGATGCTCAATAAATAGGCGATTCAGTTTATGGGCGCCATCGACTCCTTGTGATTCGATGGCGCTTGCTGTGCCGAAGTGACGTATGCAGCCGAATTGGACATATACTTAATCCTTGCGTCCGAATGCGAGAGAAAGGATATGTCATGGCAAAGGCTGTAAAGACGCCAAAAACCAATGCGATGCGCGAGCTGGAAAGTGCCGGCATTTCCTATGTTCTACATACGTACGAAGACGATGGTGATGAGTCGGTGGGCCTGGGGGTCGCGATTTCGGAGCAGCTTGGCGAGGAGCCCGGTCAAGGATTTAAGACTTTGGTCTGCGTGACGCCGTCCAACGACTATGTCGTGTGCTGCATCCCTGTTGCCGACGAGCTCGATCTAAAGTCCGCCGCGCGTGCCGCGGGGGAGAAGTCCTTGGCCATGATGCATGTGAAGGATTTGCTTGCGGCGACTGGCTACGTTCGCGGCGGCTGCAGCCCGGTCGGTATGAAAAAACGCTACCGGACGCTCATTGACGAGACATGCGTCCTTTGGGATACCATTTTTATTTCGGGAGGCAAGCGTGGTTATCAGCTCGAGCTTGCACCCGATGATTTAATTGCATTTTGCGGGGCGACGGTTGCCGCGATTACGAGAGAGGACTGAGCGATGCCGCAGGAAGAATTGAAGTGCGGAGCTCATTTTGCAAGAGAATCTGCGCCTCAGACACCCTCATCCGAAGTTTCTTCGTCGCGAGATGACACTGACGACATGGGCTCGTCGGACTACTCCACGGTTGGTCGTTCCGCCGGGCTTATGACCATTCTGACTATCGTGTCTCGCGTCACCGGTTTTATCCGCACGTGGGCAATGGCGGCCGCTATCGGCATGTCGCTACTCTCGTCCTCCTATCAGGTCGCCAACAACCTGCCCAATATGCTCTACGAACTCGTGATGGGTGGCATGCTCGTGACGGCGTTTTTGCCCGTGTACATGGGCGTGAGGCGTGAGCAGGGTCGCGAGGCCTCGAACGAGTACGTGGGCAACCTGCTCGGCATTCTGCTTTTGGTGCTGGGTGGCATTTCGTTGCTGGGGACCGTGTTCGCCCCGGGCTTTATCTGGACGCAATCGTTCCTTTCGGGTGACGGCGGCAGCATGGATACCGCTGCGTTCATGTTCCGTTTCTTTGCCATCCAGATTCTGTTTTATGGTTTGGGCTCGGTGTTCTCGGGCGTTCTCAACGCACACCGCGACTACTTCTGGTCGACGTTTGCCCCGGTCCTCAACAATGTGATCGTCATTGCGAGCTTTATGGGTTTTGCGCCCGTGTCCGCACAGTTTGGCGAACGTGCCGGCATCATCTTGATTGCGGCCGGTACGACCCTCGGTGTCTTTGTTCAGATGGCATGTCAGATCCCCGCGCTTGGCAAGCACGGCGTGCATCCCCATATCCATATCGACTTTAAGGACCCCGCGCTGCGTCAGACGATTGCGCTCGGTATCCCGACGCTGCTCGCCACGGTGTGCATGTTTGTCTCGACTTCTATCACCAACGCTGCCGCGCTGGTGGTCCAGCCCGAGACTGGCCCTTCCGTCATCGCCTATGCGCGCCTGTGGTACACGCTTCCCTACGCGCTGATTGCCGCCTCGCTTTCGACGGCGCTCTATACCGAGCTCTCTCACGACGCACAGGAGAAGGATTACGACAGCGTTCGCACGGGCATTTCGCGTGGCGTCGCCCAGATGCTGTTCTTCCTGATTCCGTTCGCGCTGTACCTGATTGTCTTCGCGCGTCCGCTCAACATGATTTACTGTGCCGGCAAGTTTGATGAGTCCGGCGTGGCGCTGGTGTCCGAGTTCCTTGTCTACCTGGCGTTCTCGCTGCCGCTCTACGGCGTGGTCGTATTGATGCAGAAGAGCTTCTCTGCTTTGCTCGACATGAAGCCCTATAGCCGCTATTGCCTGTATTCCGCCATCGGCCAGGCTGGCTCGGTTCTGCTGTTTGGCGTTGTGCTGGGCTTCGGTATGCCGGCAATCGCGCTTTCGTATGTCGTCGACTACGTGATCTTGGTCGGTTGCTCGCTGTGGTGGCTGCGTCGTCGTCTGCGTGGCCTTCAGGTCAAATCTATCCTGCATGGCGGTTTCTTTGGCCTTTTGCTCGGTGGCCTGGGCGCTGCCGCAGGCGCCGGCGTCATGTGGGCGCTTGAGCACTTTGTCGGGGCACTTGGCGGCTCGATTCTGATTACTCTTGGTTACGTTTGCGTTGCGGGTGTCGTCTCGCTTGCTGTTACCTTTGGCCTTGCCGTCGTCCTTAAGATGCCCGAGGTCTCGGCGCTGCTTCGTCGCAAGTAGGTGCGTGTGGCCGGTCACGACAACATTCCAACACTCGCCGAGCAGGTTTCGCGCGTTCCCACGCAGCCCGGATGTTACCTTTGGAAAGATGCCAAGGGCGATGTCATCTACGTTGGCAAGGCGAAAAACCTGCGTTCCCGTATGCGCCAGTACGTGACGCTGCAGGATGAGCGCCAAAAAATACCGCTCATGATGCAATTGGTTGCGAGCTTTGACTACATCGTTGTCGAAACCGAGCATGAGGCGCTTGTACTCGAGCGCAACCTGATCGGCCAGTACCATCCGTACTTTAACGTCGACCTCAAGGATGACAAGAGCTACCCCTTTATCGCCATTACAAAGGGCGACCTGTATCCCGCTATCAAATATACGCGCGAGCGCCATAAGCCGGGAACGCGCTATTTTGGACCCTATACCGATAGCCGTGCGGCACGTGAGACGATAGATACGCTGCGCAAGGTTATCCCCATCTGCTCCGCATCCTGTGCGGAGTGGCGTCGTTGTCGTCGTATCGTCGAGTCCCACAAGGGCGAGGAAGACATCGTCAATATGATTTGCGCGCAAAACGGGCGTCCCTGCTTTGACTACCATGTCGGGCGCGGCCCGGGTGCGTGTGTCGGCGCGATTTCTCCTACGGACTATGCCAAGAACGTCAAACGTGTCGAGCGCTTTTTGTCGGGCCATCGCAAGGATGTCGTCGATGAGCTGACCTCCGAGATGACGGATGCCGCCGAGGCGCTCGACTTTGAGCGCGCGGCACGCGTCAAACGTCGTTTGGAGGTCATCAGGGGTCTGGACGATCGTCAGCAAGTCGTTTTTCCCTCCAGTGTCGATATCGATGTCATCGGTTTCTATCGCGAGGAGACCATCTCTGCCGCTTGCGTCTTCGTCGTTCGCGAGGGCCGAACAGTTCGCACCTGCGAGTTCATTCTCGACAAGGGCTTTGATGTTGACGAGGAAGAGCTCCAGTCGGGCTTTCTTAAGCGCTATTACGATGAGACGGCTGATATTCCAGCTGAGATAAACCTCTCTGTCGAGCTTGAGGATGCGGGGGCGCTGGGGGAGTGGCTTGCAGGCAAGCGCGAGCGTTCCTGCCATCTCCATAGGCCGCAGCGTGGCGAAAAGCACCGTTTGCTCGATATGGCATCCAAAAATGCGCGCCATGCCCTCATGCGCTACATGATGCGAACGGGGTACGCTGACGACCGCACCAATCAAGCGCTCCTGGAGCTCGAAAGCGCGCTGGCGCTGCCGGCGCCGCCGATGCGTATCGAGTGCTTCGATATCTCGACGCTGCACGGAACCTTTACCGTCGCCTCGATGGTGGTGTTTACCAACGGGCGCGCCGACAAGAGCCAGTACCGTCGTTTTAAAATTCAGGCCGAATTGGACGAGGCAAACGACTTCGTGTCGATGTCCGAGGTTTTGGGACGACGCTACGCTCCCGAGCGCATGGCCGACGAGCGCTTTGGATCGCGCCCCGATTTGCTCGTTGTCGATGGCGGTAAGCCGCAATTGACCGCTGCGATCAAGCAACTTGAGGCTCTTGGGCTCGATATACCAGTTTGTGGCTTGGCAAAGGCCGATGAGGAAGTTTTTGTGCCTTGGGACGAGACTCCCGTCGTGCTGCCGACCGGGTCCGCGTCGCTCTATCTAATTAAACAGGTACGCGATGAGTCCCACCGATTTGCCATCACGTTCCACCGCGAGTTGCGCGACAAGGCCATGACGGTTTCGGTACTCGATGACGTTCCGGGCGTGGGACCCACCAGAAAACGTGCCCTTATGCGCCATTTTGGCTCGATGAAGCGTTTGCGCGCGGCGAGCGAGCAAGAGATCGCGGAAGTTCGCGGCATACCTGCCGATGTTGCCAAGGCGGTCCACGAGGCGCTCGTTGCATGGAATGCCGAGCGCGCCGAGGCGGCAGCTGGCCATTCCGATAGCTAAACACGAGCCTAAACAGCTGATATACATGATTGCGCGATTTTCAACCATTTATTTCGCCATGATTGCCTGCTGGTTTCGGGTTTTATTAACGCTAAAACGTTTGACTAACCCAAGCGTAAACCCTGCTATCCTGCGGGTTGACGAAGACTGATATCTCACCTCGCCGATACATACTGTCTGACGAATCGTTTGTCAACGAATTCGGTGAACGGTAGTAAATACCGTTCAAGCGTATGTATGTATCGGTCGCCGAGCGCGGCACCTCAGTTGGGTTCGTCGGTAGGTAAGGTATATATCGTCCGCAAGTTGCGCGGGGGCAAGTCTAGGTGCTCCCGAGTAAGATTCTCTATTGATAGGAGAAGACATGGCCATCATCAACAAGGGTATGTCCAGGCGTTCGTTCCTCGGCCTCACCGGCAGCGTCGCTGCTGTCGCAGGGCTTGGTCTCACCGGCTGCGGTGGCAGCTCTAGCGACGAGGGCTCCGCTTCCGGTTCCACCGATTCCGCCAACCGTGGCGGCGGCGTGATCACCGCTGGTTCCGCTTACGCTCCGTCCAGCTTCGATCCCGCCAGCACCGGCTCCGCTGTGGGCCTGGGTGCTAACTGGCACGTCGTCGAGGGTCTCTACGGCATCGATTACCACGACTACAGCACCTTCAACGAGCTCGCCACCGACGATCCCAAGTCTGTGGACGACACCACTTTCGAGGTCACCATCCGCAAGGGCGCCAAGTTCTCCGATGGCACCGAGGTCACCGCTGACGATGTCGTTGCCTCCTACACCGCTTGCGCCGCTTCCGCTACCTATGCTCCGTTCTTCCAGCCCTTCGAGTCCATCGAGGCCAAGGACGCCAGCACCGTGACGGTCAAGACCAAGGTCCCCAACTTCTCCCTGCTCAAGGATCGTCTGGCCATCGTCCGCGTTACCCCGGCCACCCAGACCGAGGAGGATCGCGCCAAGCAGCCGATCGGCTCCGGCCCCTGGATGTACGACTCTATCTCCGATACCGAGATTACCCTGGTTCCCAACCCCGAGTACAACGGTGAGTATGCTGCCGAGGATAAGAAGATCCAGTACAGCATCCTGACCGACCCCACCGCTCGCGTTACCGCTCAGCAGGAGGGCTCCACGCTCGTTATGGAGCTCGTTACCGCTGACGCCGTCGACCAGCTCGAGAGCGCCGGCTGCAAGATCGATAACGTTCAGGGTTTCGGCACCCGCTTCATCATGTTCAACGTCGCCAAGGAGCCTTGGAACAACGTCAAGGTCCGTCAGGCCGTCATGTATGCGCTCGACACCGAGAAGATGGTCAGCAACACCTTCGCCGGCCTTGCCACCGCTGCCAGCTGCTACCTGCCCAAGAGCTTCACCAACTATCATGAGGCTTCCACGGTGTACAAGACCGACGCCAAGAAGGCTAAGAAGCTCATCGAGGAGTCTGGCATCACCCCGGGTGCCATCACCCTGCGCACCACCGACAACGAGCAGATTAAGGGCATGGCCGCCCAGGTCAAGAACGACCTCGACGCTCTCGGCTTCGATGTGACCATCCAGACCGATACCTCGCCGGCTACCTACGCTGCCATTGACGGCGGCGAGGCCTACGATATCCTCCTTGCCCCTGGCGATCCTTCCTGCTTCGGCGCTGATCCCGACCTGCTGCTCAACTGGTGGTACGGCGACAACGTCTGGATGCAGACCCGTTGCCCGTGGAAGGAGTCCGCTGAGTGGCAGAAGCTCCACGGTCTCATGGACGAGGCTCTTGCCGCCGAGGGCGACGAGCAGCAGAAGAAGTGGAACGAGTGCTTCGACATCATTGCCGACAACGCCGTTCTGTACCCCGTTGTCCACGTCAAGACCGTCTCCGCTTCCTGGGACGATCCGTCCACTGCGCCCAACGGCGAGGCCCTCGATGGCTTCAAGGGCATCGGCACGACGAGCATGTCCTTCAGGGGCGTTGCGACCGTCAAGGCGTAAGACTCGCTTGAGTCTGTATGCAGGATGTCGGTCGTTGGGACCGTATCCTCATAGTTGAAACAAAGACCCGGGCGGCAACGATGTCGCTCGGGTCTTGTAATGAGTATCCGTACTCATATACCAGTTGGTCCTACCGACAAAAGAAAGGGGAGAGAACGTGAACAACTTGCTACGTTTGATTGGAAGGCGTCTTGTGGCGCTGCCGATCATGGCATTGGGCGTCACCGTCCTGGTGTTCTTCCTTATGTCGTTCTCCAAGACCGACCCCGCCTACACGGCGTTGGGTGACGGTGCCTCGCCCGAGGCGGTTGCCGAGTACCATGAGAAGTATGGTCTGGACGACCCCTGGCCCGTGCGCTACGTGCGCTATATGGGCGATTTGATCCATGGCGACATGGGCACCTATGGTGCTGCTCGCAACTCCGTTGCCAAGCGCATCTCCACGGCCCTGCCCGTCACGATGCAGCTGACCTTCATCGGTCTTGCCATCGGTGCGGTCGTTTCGTTTTTGCTCGGCGTCATCGCGGCACTGTATCGCGACAAATGGCCGGACCAAGTGATCCGCGTCTTTTCTATCGCCGGCTTGGCAACCCCGTCGTTCTGGCTTGCCGTTCTGTTGATTCTGCTGTTCTCTTCCTACCTTAAGGTGCTCCCGGCATCGGGTGCTCTGCCTCACTTCACCACGAATCCGGTTGGCTATCTGGGACGTATGATCATGCCCGCCATCGCCTTGGCATTTCCGCTGACGGGCCAGATGACTCGTATCGTGCGTACCGCCATGGTCGAGGAGCTCGACAAGGATTATGTCCGTATGGCTCGCGGCGCCGGCGTTCCCGAGAAGGTCGTCGTCGGCATCAACGTTCTTCGCAATGCGCTGATCACCCCGGTCACCACCCTCGGTCTTAAGATCGGTTACCTCATGGGCGGCGCTGTCGTCATCGAGGTTATCTTCAACCTCCCCGGCATGGGCACCGCGATTCTGCAGGGCGTTCAGGGCAACGAGGCGAACCTGGTTCAGGGCGTCGTTATCGTCGTTGCTCTTGCCTTCATCATCATCAACATCGTGGTTGACATGCTCTACCTGCTCATCAACCCGCGCATCAGGACGGTGTAGATTATGGTAAAGATTCGAGAGAAGCAAACCGAGCAGCTCGAGAAGGCTGCCTCCAAGGGGCTCAAGCTCGGTGGCTGGAAGAAGATGACGCTGTCTTCTAAGATTGCCGCCGTCGTGCTGGTGCTGGTCGCCCTGACTGCGATCCTGGCGCCCCTTCTTGCCCCCTATAGCCCGGTCGAGATCTTTACGGCTCGCCAGGCTCCCGGCAACGGATTTATCTTCGGTACCGACGATAAGGGTCGCGACATTCTGTCGCGTATGCTCTACGGTGGTCGTTACTCGCTGATTATCGGCTTTGGCGCCACTGCCATGGCTCTGGTCTGCGGCTCAGTCGTGGGCGCCCTTGCAGCGGTTTCGCGCAAGGCCGTCTCCGAGACGATCATGCGTATTCTGGACATCATCATGTCCATCCCGGGCATCGCCCTCGCGGCCGTCTTCGTCTCCATCCTGGGCAACTCCGTGCCGTCGATCATCTTCGCCATCGGCTTTATGTACACTCCGCAGATTGCCCGTATCGTGCGCGCCAACATCGTGTCCGAGTACGGCGAGGACTATGTCCGCGCGGTCATCGTTTCCGGTGCCAAGGCTCCGTGGATTTTGATCAAGCATGTTCTGCGTAACTGCATCGCCCCGATCATGGTCTTCACCGTTACCCTGGTCGCCGACGCCATCATCTTCGAGGCCTCGCTGACCTTCATCGGCGCTGGTATCCAGGAGCCCACCGCTACCTGGGGCAACATCCTCGCCGACGCCCGCGGCGGCGTGCTCGCCGGCCGTTGGTGGCAGGCGCTGTTCCCGGGTCTGGCCATCATGATCACCTGCCTGGCGCTTAACATCCTCTCCGAGGGCATTACCGACGCCATGGCCGCTGCTCCCTCCGCCGCCCTGGATCCGACCGATTCCTCCAAGCGTCGCGAGGCCGACCTGCTGGTCTCCGACCCCGTTCGCGCCTACAAGGAGCAGGCCCAGTCCCTCTCCGCTCGCCTTGGCGCCCTGCGCGATGTCGAGCTCAAGCGTGACGATCGCCATGTACCCGACGAGTCTGTTGAACCGATTCTCTCGGTCCGTGACTTCTGCATTCAGTTTGAGCATCACGGTGATATCAACGTCGTCGACCATGTCAACTTTGACGTCCGTCCTGGTCAGACCATGGGCCTGGTGGGCGAGTCCGGTTGCGGTAAGTCCATCACCACGCTGGCCATCATGGGCCTGACCGATGAGGACGAGCACCTTTCCGGCGAGGTCCTCTGGGAGGGCCGTGACCTGCTCAAGATGAGCAAGAAGGAGTGGTTCGGCCTGCGCGGTACCGATATCGCTATGGTCTATCAGGACGCCCTGTCCTCGCTCAACCCCTCCATGCTCATCTCTGCCCAGATGAAGCAGCTCACCAAGCGCGGCGGAACCCGCAGCGCCGAGGAGCTCCTGGAGCTCGTCGGCCTCGATCCCAAGCGCACGCTCGAGAGCTATCCGCACGAGCTTTCCGGCGGCCAGCGTCAGCGTGTCCTGATCGCTATGGCCCTTACCCGCGACCCCAAGCTGGTCATCTGCGACGAGCCCACGACCGCTCTGGACGTTACCGTTCAGAAGCAGGTTATCAAGCTGCTCAACGATCTTCAGGCCAAGCTCGGCTTTGCCATGATCTTCGTCTCGCACGACCTGGCGCTGGTCGCCGAGGTCGCCCACAACATCACGGTTATGTACGCTGGCCAGGTTATCGAGCAGGCGCCCACCAAGGAGCTGCTCACTAACCCGATCCACGAGTACACCCGCGGTCTTCTGGGTTCCGTTCTGTCCATCGAGAGCGGTTCGGGCCGCCTGCACCAGGTGCCCGGCGCCGTTCCGAGTCCGCGCGATTTCCCCAAGGGCGATCGCTTCGCGCCCCGCTCGAGCCATCCGCGTATTGGCCTGGACACCCGTCCGGTCTTCAAGCGCGTGCCCGGCACCGAGCACTTCTATTCCGAGCTCCCCGACGAGGTGCTCAAGGCAAATGGTTTGACCCCTCACGCGGAGGTGATGTAGATGAGCGAGACCGCAGTCAACGGCGTCGAGCCGATCATCTTCCTTGATGACGTCCACGTCACCTTTAGGACCCGTACCGGCTCGATTCTGCACCCCAACCTGGTTCACGCCGTCCAGGGTGTAACGATTAAGCTCATGCCCGGTCAGACGATCGGCATCGTCGGCGAGTCCGGTTGCGGTAAGTCCACCACCGCCAACGTCATGTGCGGCCTGCAGGCCCCCACGAGCGGCAAGGTCTACTTTAAGGGCAAGGACGTTACCAAACGTACCGCCGAGGACCGTCGCCACATGGGTCGCGTCATCTCGGTCGTGTTCCAGAACCCGGCCACGGCGCTCAACCCCCGCATGGTCGTTCGCGAGCAGCTGCTCGACCCCATGCGCGTCCACAACCTGGGTACCGAGGCCGAGCAGGAGAAGCGCGTCAAGGAACTCCTGGAGCTCACCGGTCTGCCCAGCTCCGCTGCCGAGGTTCTTCCCGGCCAGCTTTCGGGCGGCCAGCGCCAGCGCGTCGCAATTGCCCGTGCCCTGTCGCTGAACCCCGATGCCATCATCGCCGACGAGCCCACCTCGGCTCTGGACGTTTCGGTCCGCGCGCAGATTCTGAACCTGCTGACCGACCTTAAGAAGGAGCTCGGCCTGGCCATGG
>CAVEDI010000163.1:0-7024 GCA_963614405.1 Oscillospiraceae bacterium
CATGTGTGAGCTATTTGCCAGGTCCTTGTAACGTTTACGCCCGCGGAGTCTTATTTGAGCTCCCTTTGGGTACGTTGGAATCGGATACGCGTTCGATTCCAACAAGCCCGAAGGGAGCTTTTCCATGTTTAAACTGATTGCATCCGATATGGACGGCACACTGCTTGACGAAAACGGCCAGGTGCCTCCCGAGACCTACGAACTGATTCTGGCGCTACACGAGCATGGTGTGCATTTCGCTGCATCGTCAGGTCGTCGCTACGATCGCCTGTGCGAGTTCTTTGCGCCCGTTCGCGACAAGATGGACTTTGTCGCCGCTAACGGCGCCCAGGTCTACGCCGACGGTAAGATGGTAGACCGTGAGGTGTATTCCCACCTGGCGATTCGAAGGCTCGCCCAGGCCGTCAGGACGTTTCCCAATCTGCATCTTGCGCTCTTTGACCGAACCAAGTCCTTTTTGCTCGATGACGAGTGCAAGTTCGTGCGTGAGGTCGATAAGGACCTTCCCAATGCCGAGCGCATTTGGGAGCTGCCCGATCCCAGCGTAAATATCATCAAAGCGAGTATCTTTTGCGACGACAGTGCGGTTATGGACAGTGCGTACGTGCTACAGCGCGAACTTGGTCAGCTCTTTACTTTTGCGCCTTCGGGCAACGCGTGGATCGATGCCATGCAGCCTGGTGTGTCGAAGGCCTCGGGTATCGCGCAGCTCGCGGAGCATTACGACATTGGTCGCGACGAGGTCATGGCGTTTGGCGACTCGATGAACGACTACGAGATCATTCGCTTTGTCGGCACGGGCTGCGCGATGGAAAACGCGCGCCCCGCGCTTAAGGCGGTGGCCGATCGCGTCATAGGCTGCAACCGCGACCACGCCGTTCAGCAGGAGCTCCGTCGCGTGCTAGAGGGCCTCGCTTAATCCGGCAGCTGGGGACGTTCCCGTTCTGCTGGCAGTGGGGGACAGTCCTTGCAGCTTTTTGCGAAGAGTGTCCCCAACGACTAGTCGTTTAAGAACGTCCCCAATGACTAGGCGAGGGCGGCCATGATGGTGCGGGCGACGCCGTCGTGGTCGTTGTCGTATTCGGTGATGGCGTCGGCGGCCTCGCGGTCTTCGGGCTCGGCGTTGATCATGGCCATGCCATGGCCCGCTGCCTGCAGCATGGGGATGTCGTTGATGTTGTCGCCGAACGCCCAGGCGTCGGCGAGACGCTCGCCCAGATGCTCACACAGCCACGTGAGGGCCGTTCCCTTGGTGGCGCCCTCGCCCATGACCTCGATATTCATGGCGTAAGAACGCGTGACCTCAATGCCTCCGAGCGTGTAGAGCGCCGCCGCGATGGCGTCGCGATCGGCCGGGTCGTGCCAGTACATGGCGATGCGTTCGAGCGTCTCGACTTCGTCGATCTTGCTGTCGATATCCATGTCGATCGGTGTTCGTGTGCGCTTGAGCGAAGCCGCGATGTGGGGATCGCCGCCGCAGAACTCATCTAGGCGCCCGTAAAGCGAACGGGGGAGGAAACACTGTCCATCCGCGAAGATATCGAAGGTCACATCGTGGCCGGCGGCAATGCGATGGATGCGGTGGGCAATGCCGCAATCGAGCGGACGGCTCAAGATGCACGTGGCGCGCGAGGCGTCGGTGGGCACATCGTCGTCGAGCTGCCAGACGCTGGCGCCGTTGGCGCAGACTGCGTAGTGCACGGCGGGATGGGCGAGAATGGGCTCAAAGATGCCCGACAGCGGACGCCCCGTGCAGGGAACAAACTCGATGCCACGACGTGCGAGCTCGTCGAGCATTGTCCAGGTGGCATCGCTCATCTGCTTATCGCTCGTCAGCAGCGTCCCATCCATATCGGAAAACACAATCATTTGATGCAGCCCTTTCTACTGGCATAAAAAGCGTGGCCGAGGGCGATGATGCCCTGGCCACGCTCGAGTTCTATAACGGTCCGCGTCCTAGCGGTCGGCGAGCGGCTTGTACTCCAGCGGCTCGATCACCGGACGATAGGCGGGGCGGATGATACGGTGCGCGCAGAAGAGCTCTTCCATGCGGTGCGCCGACCAGCCGGCCATGCGGGCGACGGCGAATAGCGGCGTAAAGAGCGTCTCGGGCACGCCGAGCATCTTGTAGATAAAGCCCGTGTACAGGTCGATGTTGGCGCAGATGGGCTTGGTCATGCCGTGGTCGCGCATGACCTGGGGTGCCAGGCGCTCGATACGCTCGATGAGTGCGAACTCTTCGCCCAAGTCCTTCTTGGCTGCCAGTGAGCGCGCGTAACGGCGGCAGACCTCGGCGCGCGGGTCGCTGAGCGTATAGACGGCGTGGCCCATGCCGTAGATGAGGCCCGTGCCGTCGAAGGCCTGCTTGTCGAGGATCTTGCCCAGGTAGGCCGCGACCTCGTCCTCGTCCTCCCAGTTGGAGACATGCGCGCGGATGTCCTCGTGCATAGACACGACCTTGGCATTGGCGCCGCCGTGGCGCGGGCCCTTGAGCGAGCCGATAGCCGCGGCGTAGGCGGAATACGGGTCGGTGGCCGAAGACGACAGCACGCGGCAAGCGAAGGTGGAGTTGTTGCCGCCGCCGTGCTCGGCATGCAGCATGAGCATAACGTCGAGCAGCATCGCCTCATCGCGGGTGAACGCCATGCCGCCGCGCAGGACCTGTAGGATGGTCTCGGCGGTGGAGAGGCCGGGCGTGGGGTGCGGCACGTGAACCTCGGAGCCGCGAAGCTTGGCGACCGAGGCCATGTGTGCGAAGGCGGCGATGCGCGGGAGACGTGCGAGCATGGAAATGGCGACGTCGATTTCGTGCTCGGGCGTGATCACGTCTGGTTCGGCATCGAAGGCGTAGAGCAGCAGCACGGCGCGCTGAAGCACATTCATGATGCTCGACGACACCGTGGTCATGGGAAACTCTTTGACGTACTCGTCGCTCAGATGTCTAAAGGCACCTAGGCGCTCGCAGAAGCCGTCGAGCTCTTCCTTGTTGGGCAGCGAACCCGTGATAAGCAGATAGGCGACTTCTTCGTAGCCGTAGCGATTCTCGGCCTGGGCATTGTTGACCAGATCCTCGATGCTGTAGCCGCGAAGCGTGAGCTTGCCCTGATCGGGCACGACCTTTCCGTCGACCTTGTTGTAGCCGTGCACATCCGAGATACGAGTGAGGCCCGCGACCACGCCCGAGCCGTCGGCATTGCGCAGGCCGCGCTTGACATTGTGCTCTTCGAACAAGCCCTCGTCATAAGGGTCGGTCGGCAGGCCGTGGTAGAGGCTTTCGCTCTCAGGCGAAATCTGGCGGCTTGCTTCGTAATCCAGAACCAGTCGGCTCAAGTGGTCATCGAAGCGGTAATAGATTTTCTTGGCGTCGTAGGCCATGCGCGCTCCTCTCCGGGCCGCATCGGGGTGGCTTGCATGGGCATGCGCGCGTCAGGCTATCCCCGGCGGCTTGCTCGCTACAGGCGGTACATAAAGTTAAAGACATCCTCGCGCTGGATGGACACGTTGACGCCCGAAAGCTCGCCGGCCTCGGCCAGGGCCTTCTGCAGCTCGGCGAAGTCGAGCTTGGACTCGGCGGTGTCGGCCAGCATGGTCATGGTGAAGATGTCCTCGATAATGGACTGCGTAATGTCGCGGATGTCGACGTTGGCCTCGCCCAGAACACGGGTGACGCCGGCGACGATACCGGGGCGGTTCTTGCCAAGGACGGTGATGACGATGCGGGAGGACGAGATCTCGGCCATGGGAAACCCTTTCGCGTGATTGCGGCGCGCGCGGGGCGCTCCGCTACGGTACAGTGTTCATCATTGTACCTGTCTGGCGCAAAAAAGGCGCGCTCGCTGCGGCGTTACATGCCTGCAACATGAGCGTAAGGGGGAAGGCCGTACGGGGAAGAGCCGTCTGGCGCGTGTCCGGCTCGTGTTGGGTTGATTTCCGATCTCAGCCGAACACATTGAGCGGACAGGCCGTGTTCTGGTACGTGCATCATCATGTCATCCCACATCTTGGATTCG
This sequence comes from Oscillospiraceae bacterium, assembly GCA_963614405.1. GTDB lineage: Bacteria > Actinomycetota > Coriobacteriia > Coriobacteriales > Coriobacteriaceae > Collinsella. The sequence goes on from CAVEDI010000163.1 coordinate 4,011, forward strand.
GTCGATAGGCTGTGCGATGAGATTCTGTTTTTGAAGGATGGGAGGCTCATTAGAAGCATTCCGCAAGATGCTGCTGCGCCGAAGTCTCCTGGATCCCATTTCGCAAAGCCTGCCGGACGCGCCGAGGGTGCGCTAAGCACGTATCGGCGACTCTACGAAAAGGGCGGGTAGAAATGCAAGTTAATAATCTATGTGGTCAATATAATACCGTTGAACCCGCATATCGATACCGCTCAGCCATTCGCCTCGCCCCCGTCGCACGTATCTTCATCCGGTCTGTTACTTTTAATCTAACGATTCTTTGAGGAATGCAGGTGCTTCTGAATGTACTGTCGACTTCTTCTCAAACTAATCCTAAGAGACAAGGCCGTATGGATCTCTACGCTCGTTCTCGCCGCAGCCTTCTCCATCCCCATTGCGTTCAATTCACCCATCTACGGCCCCTTCTTTATGAAGCAGGGCATGCAGGGCTTTGTCGACGCATTCAATACGCGCGCGCCCCAGGCCAGCGGCACAGACCTATCGCCAGAGCAGCAAGATGACGCTGAGCTTGCAAGATACGCGAACGCCGCCCTCGCCGCTCAAACCGACGCCGCCTTTCTCGACTCTGCCGAGAGCTACTACGCGCTCATGGACGAGGGCTTCCAATCCGGGTCCATCGTGGGGGACCAGGAGACCAATGACGCAGAGCTCGCGTATTGCCGCGCCCTGAGCAGCTCCGGCATCGCGGATATCCCGGCCTCCGCAAACGACCTGCCGTTCCTCTCCTTCCTGCCCTACGCCATTGCCCAGGCGCCGTCCTTCCTTCCCTTCATCCCCTTCCTTCTCTCGTCGATACTCGTGCTCGGCGCCACAAGGCCCGGGACCCTGGCGGCGAAGGCGCCCGTGCCCAAATTCCGGCGCCTTATTCAGATCGTGTTTTCGATAATCGTCGCGGGGACCGCGATGCTCCTCGCCGGCCTTGCGCCCGGGAGTATTTACGCCTTGGCCCTAAACGGCTTCGGGCAGATCGGGTACCCGATCGCCTTCTTCCATGACGGCGCGCTCACTACCACGACCGCGGGAAACGTCTTCACGACCATACTTCTCGCGCTGCTCGCGGGTGGAACCTTGATATCCGTTTGTTCCGTCGTCCTATCGACCGCAACGAGGCGCGTCTTCGCGGGCCCCCTTGCCTCCGCGTTGCTTGTCGCGGCCCCGGCATTCCCGTTATTGTCCGATTCGGCACTGGGGCATAATGCCGCGCTCGAGCTCCTGCCGCTGGCCGTATTCTCGCCTATCGAGGCAACGGGTTACGTAGGATGCTTCCCGACGGAATTCATTGGCTCCGGTTCAAGCGGTGCATCGATGCTTGCCGTGGCCCTGATATACGTCGCGGTCTTTTTTGCGGTCGGCGCCGTTGCGACACGTTCGCCCAAACAGCCTGGACCCGCGAAAAAGCACCATGGGCTCGAGCTTCTGGACGCGAGCGTGGGATACGGAAGCACGACGATACTTTCAATCGGGTCGCTTTTCCTGAGCCCGGGAACGGCGGCGGGCCTCGTTGCTCCCAACGGCTCGGGGAAAACCACCCTTCTTGAAGCGCTGTCGGGCCAATTTCCCACCCGCATCCGCTCGGGAAGCCTGGCGGCAGACGGAATCTGCCAACGTCGATCAGCCGAATTTGCAGAACTCGTCTACCTGAGCTCTTCGGGCGGCGCGGATCTCTATCCCACGCTATCGGCCATCGAGCACCTTGCTTTCGTTAGGGAGGCGTGGAAATCGGCCGCCGACATCGACTCGCTCTGCGACTCCCTCGGAATCTCCCCATATCTCGACAAGCCGACCCGTAAACTCTCGACAGGAATGAGGCAGCAGGTAAAGCTTGCCATGGCGATAGCGACCGGTTGCCCGTACCTCATCCTCGATGAACCGCTGAACGGCCTCGATCCGGGAAAACGGAAAACCTCCTGCGACGCGATGCGCAGCGAGGTGGCGCGGGGACGCAGCGTGCTCATTTCAAGCCATCTGCTCGACGACCTGGCAGACCTCACCAACTCGTTCTACTTCATCGAGGCCGGCACGCTCGTGGAAAAGATCAAGTCGTCCTCGCAGACGCTCAAGCAGGAATACCTCGATACATACGAGGGAGGTGAATGACATGAAACTATTTGAACAGCTGAAGTCCAATGCGTCGCGCATGGCTGTCTACGCCATCCTCGTGGCAACGGCTTTATGCGGAATCGCGGCACCCGTCTATGCGCTCAACGGAGAGAAAGGCGATGTCGAACCCGCGTACATGGCTTCGACGGTTAAAGACCGGTACAAAGCCTTCTCTGGAGACGCGTTTTACGTAGCAGAGTACGACACGACCTACCGTGAGCTTCGCTACAACAAGAGATACGAATATCTAGGCGCAAAAGTAATCAGCTATACATCGGGTTGGTACGGCCCCAACTATGGACACATAACCCAGTTCAAGTGTAACTACCGTGTGTACAACTAAAGCAACCCGGCCGGGACGAGGGGTGACGCAAAAGCGTCGCCCCTCGTTTTTAACCATGTCAACTGAACCTAGTTCAGTTTGGTTGATTTCCGATCTCAGCCGAACACATTGAGCGGAAAGGCCGTTCCCGCAGTCAGTCGAACGTCCCCGGGGCCCTTCTCAGGCCCCGGGGACGGCATTTTCCCAGTTGAAGGAACGGTGGAGATGTGTTTCGATGGGTCAGATTCGTGTCGTTCCGAAAAGACCGTGAACCTTTTGTGGGACGCGCGGCGCCGTGGTACCATAGCCGAGTTTGTTGTCTTGGTCGGAAACCAAGACGCCTTATGCGCTGATCGGTAACCAGCGCCTGACCAATAAGGAGTCCTACCATGAAGCAGGGTATCCATCCCCAGTATGTCGAGTGCACGGTGACGTGCTCCTGCGGCAACACCTTCAAGACGCACGCTACCGTGTCCGAGATGAAGGTTGAGCTTTGCAACGAGTGCCACCCGTTCTACACCGGCCAGCAGAAGTTCGTCGACACCGGTGG
>CAVEDI010000164.1:0-3037 GCA_963614405.1 Oscillospiraceae bacterium
AGTCACGCCGTACTGGGCGAGCTGGCCCAGGTCGATGGCGGTGTACATCTGGTGGATACCGGTAACGACCGTGGGGGCATAGAACAGGCCGACGATAAAGGAACCGATGCCGAAGGGCAGGGTCAGCAGGGTCTGGATCAGACCGAGGATGGCGTTCTCGGCCCAGACAAAGATGGGGCCGACGGCAACGAGGGTCACGAGCACGGTCACGAACACCGAGACGAGAGGAGTCACAAAGAGGTCGAACATCTCGGGAACGATCTTGTGCAGGCGCTTCTCGAGGAAGGCCAGAATGGCGCAGGCGATAACGATGGGGATCACATGGCCCTGATAGCCAACCCACTCAAAGCTGTACAGACCAGGGATGACGGTGACCATGGTCTGCACGCCCTCGGAGGCAACCGTGTAGGCGCTCTGCAGCGAGGAGTTGATGAACGCACCACCGACGACAGCGCCCAGATACGGGTTGGCGCCAAAGGCCTTAGCGGCGGAGTAACCGATCAGGATCTGCAGAATGCCAAAGGACGTGCCCGAGACCAAGTCGGCGATCTTATAAATAAAGTTATTGGTGTCGAGCGCGATAAAGCCGTTGGAGGCCATGAAGTTGAGGGCGCTCATAATGCCCAGCAGCAGGCCCGAAGCCACGATGGCGGGGATGATGGGAACAAAGACGTCGCCGAGCACCTTAATGGCACGCATAAAGATGTTCTGCTGCTGAGCCGCGGCCTCCTTTACCTCGGCCTTGGTGGCAGCCTCGACGCCGCTGAGCGCGATGAACTCTTCGTAGACCTTGTTGACGGTGCCAGTGCCAAAAATAATCTGGAGCTGGCCCTGGGCCTCAAAGACGCCCTTAGCGCCGTCGATATTCTCGAGGGCCTCCTTGTCAACCTTCGCGTTATCGGCAATCACCAGGCGTAGACGCGTGGCGCAGTGTGCGGCCGAAACAACGTTGTCGGCGCCGCCAACATTGTCGAGCACCTCTTGGGCTGATTTGCGGTAGTCCATGACTTCCCTTTCCTCCAACGGGCGCATCAGCACCCGGCCATCTTTGACACTTACACTGTAATCGTTTTCAGTTTGATATGACTGTAATCGTTTTCATAGTAGGGTGAACGGTAGGAAAAAGCCGGCGAATGGTAGTTTTGAGACAAAAACTGGGGACTCAAAGGCAGGCAGACGCGTCCAAGGCCTAGACATTCATAAGCTGATGGCCGAGCTTGAGCGTCTTGAGACCGCTCTCCCCCTCCTCGCCATCGAGCGCGTTGAGCAACATATTGGTCGCCTCGACGCCGCTGGTCAGGTAGCCATAATGCACGGTGGGAATGCCGCCCGTCAGCGCGCGCAAAAATGCGTTGTCGCCGAAGCCGCTCACGCGACGCACGCCCTCGCCCATGCCACGCACCTCGTCAAGAGCGCGCAGGGCGCCGGCAGCCATAGTGTCGGTCGCGCACGCGATAAACGAAACATCGGGGGCATCGGCAAGCAGCTCGCGCGCAGCGCGATAGCCCGAGTCGAGCGTAAACGAGCCCAGGCGAATCAAGGCGGCATCGAGCGGGTTACCCGCGGCGCGCAAGCCGGCCTCAAAACCGCGACGGCGGTCATAACCGGCCGCGCGGTCCTCTTCGGTAACTCCGATGTAGGCGATCTTGCCATCCACCCGACCCGCAAGCGCACTGCCGAGCTCAAAGGCAGCCTCGTAATCGTCGTGATAGACGCACGCCGCGCCCTCGACATGTTGGCCGATCAACACAATGGGTACACGGCACGACTCAATCGCGCGACGGTGCTCGTCGGTGATCATAGTTGCCACCAGAACAATGCCGTCAACCGGGTGGTTTTGGAATAAATCGAGGTATTCGAGCTCACGATCGGCCGCGTTGTCGGTGTTGGCAAGCAGCATCTGGTAGCCACGGCGACCGAGCACCTGACCAATGCCGGCGGTAATGCGGCTCACGGATTCCGAGTTGATCTTAGGCACGATAACGCCGATGAGCTTAGTGGAACCGGTGCGCAGCGCGCGAGCCTGGCTGGATCGCACGTATCCGGTCAGCTCGATTGCCTGCTTAATGCGCTCGGCCTTGTCCGCCGAGATATATCCACCGTTGAGGTAGCGCGAGACGGCGGCGCTCGAAACGCCGGCCAGCTCGGCCACATCTTTCATCTTTACCACGAGCACCCCTGTCGTTGAAATCGCTTTCACCATAATACCTGTTCGTTCCGGCGTTCTAACGAACGCCGGACTGCTCGACGCTGCGCGGGCAACTACCGGGCGATCTGCCGCTCAAACCGTCGCTCGCGTACATGAAGTACGCGTCGCTCCTCTTTCGCGGCACCTCGCCACGGTAGCCGCCCGCTCGCTGACGCATGCTCGACCAGGAACGGCCCTCTTTATGCAATCTGCTCGCTAGGGTTCTAGCCGTGATATTCGCCGTTGTACTGGATGAGCGCCAGGTCCTCCACGCCGTCGAGCGCGCGGATGGCGTCAGCATAGGGCATATCCACACCGTCAGAGAACACCTCGACGGCCATCTCGACCTTGTCGCCGCGCATGGTCTTAGACTTGACGGTGAACTTGGTGCGCCCAAATGCACGCACGATATCGTCGCCAGTGGTCTGACCCGTATAGTGGATGACCATCATGTAAACGCGCGCCTTGTCCTGGTGGCTCGCAAAGCCGGCGATCATCACCACGATCACCACCGCCGTGAGCCCCACGAGTGCATACATGCCGGCGCCGGCCGTAATGCCCGTGGTAATAGCCCAAAACAGATACAGCAGGTCGAGCGGGTCCTTGACCGCCGTACGATAGCGGACAATAGACAGAGCACCGACCATACCGAGCGAGATGACCACGTTCGTCGAGATCGCGAGCGTGACCATGCAGGTGAGCACGCACATGCCCACGAGCGTCACGGCAAAGCTGCGCGAATACACCACGCCGGTAAAAAAGCGCTTGTACACGTAATAGATCAGGATGCCCATGGCGAGCGCCACGAGCAGCGAAAGGCCGATCTTGGCAGGGTCGACCTGGCCAAAC
>CAVEDI010000165.1:0-6452 GCA_963614405.1 Oscillospiraceae bacterium
GCGTATATTTAGCCTGTATATCGTTGGAGGAACTCTATCGAAGCGCCTGTTTCGCCGCATGCGCTTCGATACGCCGATGCCGGACCACGGGCGGTCCGGGGCAACGTCGACAGGGTCTCTCCGGCATGGGATTCAGGAGGGAGTGAACAACATGGGCAATAAACGAGTCGTAGCCGATTCTTCACGCTGCATTGGGTGCCAAACCTGTATGGCGGCGTGCATCGAGGCGCACGATATTCCCGGCAACATCGCCGCACCTCGCTTGCGCGTAACGCGCACCTACGAGATCTCCGCGCCGGTGGCATGTCACCACTGCGAGGACGCTCCGTGCGCGAAGGCCTGTCCTACGGGCGCCTTGTTCTTTGATCCAAAGAACCATCGCATCGGCGTCAACGAGGACAACTGCATCGGCTGCAAGAGCTGCGTCATGGCCTGCCCCTTTGGCGCCGTGAGTGTGGCGACTACGCAGGTCCCCGTCTTGATGGGCGACGTGCGCGTGGGTTCGCAGACTAAGAGCTTCGTGCTCAAGTGCGACCTGTGCGTGGACCGTCCCGGCGGCCCGGCGTGTGCCGAGGCGTGCCCGACCAAGGGCCTCACCCTGGTAGACGAGGATCGCCTGGCAGAACTGACTGCCGAGCGTGCCCGCGCCACCATCGAAAACGAGGCGTAAGCGTTGGGGCGACAAGCCCAATGATTGTCAAATAAGTACCGAGTATTCGGTAGCAGAGAAAGGAAGGAGGGTGTCATGGAGAAGCATAAAGTGATCTGCCCGTACTGCGGCGCCGGTTGCCAGTTTAACCTCTTGGTCCAAAACGGCCAGGTCGTGGGTACCGAACCGCTCAACGGCATCACCAACCAGAGCGAGCTGTGCCTTAAGGGCATGAGCGGCTACGACTTCATCAACGACACCAAGATCTTGACTCCTCGCGTACTGCACCCGATGATCCGCCGCACCAAGGGCGCGGATCTTGAGCGCGTAAGCTGGGACGAGGCACTGGATTTCACCGCATCTAAGATGCAGGCCATAATTGACGAATATGGTCCTAACGCTGTCATGACCACCGGCTCTTCGCGAGGCGGCGGCAATGAGGCGAACTACGTCATGCAGAAGTTTACGCGTGCGTGCATCGGCACCCACAGCGTGGACAACTGCGCCCGTACTTGACACGGCCCTACTGTCCTCGGTCTGATGGACACGGTTGGTTCAGGTTGCATGTCATGCTCCATCCCCGGTATGGAGGATGCGGGCTGCATTTTCCTCTTCGGCTATAACCCTGCCGATTCGCACCCCATCGTCGCAAGGCGTATCGTGCGAGCCAAAGAAAAGGGTTGCAAGATCATCGTCGCCGACCCGCGCCATATCGAAACCGCGCGTATCGCCGATCTCTACCTTCCGATCAAGAACGGTTGCAATGTCGCGTTCCTCAACGCCTTTGCCAACTGCTTGGTCAACGATGGCCTCTACGACAAGAAATTCGTCGCCGAGCACACGAACGGCTTTGACGAGTGGTGGGAGACCATCAAGAATTACACTCCCGAATCCGTACAGGACATCACGGGTGTCGAGCCCGCGTTGATCCACCAAGCTGCCGAGATGTACGCCACGGCGAAGCCCTCTGCCATCATTGGCTGGGGTATGGGCGTATGCCAGCAGAAGCAGAACCTGAAGACGGTGCACACCATCGCCTCCATCGCCTGCGTTGCCGGTCAGATCGGCAAACCCAATTCCGGCCTCGCGCCCGTGCGCGGTCAGAACAACGTCCAGGGCTCCTGTGATATGGGCATGCTGCCCAACCTGTACCCTGGCTACCAGAAGGTCACCGACCCGGCTGTGCGTGCCAAGTTTGCCAAGGCTTGGGGCGTGCCCGAGGAAAAGCTCCCGCTCGAGGAGGGCTACAAGCTCACCGACCTGGGCCACCTGGTCGACGAGGGTAAGGTGCACTGCTTCTACAACTACGGCGAGGACCCGGTGCAGACCGAGCCCGATTCGGCCGGCATGCGCAAGACGCTCTCCGAGCTGGACCTGTTCATTTGCCAGGACATCTTTATGACGCAGACGACCATGCTCGCCGACGTCATCCTGCCCGCTACCTCTTGGGGCGAGCACGAGGGTGTCTTTACCGCATCCGACCGTAGCTTCCAGCACTTTGACGCGGCCGTTCCGCCCAAGGGCGAGTGCCGTCACGACTGGGAGATCTTCGCGGACCTGTCTACGCGCATGGGCTATCCCATGCACTACGACAACACCGAGCAGATCTGGAACGAGTGCATTAGCCTGTGCCCCAACTTTGTGGGCGCGACCTACGAGAAGATGGCTCCCGAGGGCGGTTACGCCCAGTGGCCCGTCAAGAGCACCGATGTGAACGACCACGGTACGCCCGACATGTTCGCTGGTGGCAAGTTCACCACCAAGGACGGCCGCGCCAACCTGATGGCACACGACTGGGAGGCGCCCTCCGAGCTTCCCGACGATGAGTACCCGCTCATCCTGTGCACCGTCCGCGAGGTCGGCCACTACAGCTGCCGATCGATGACCGGCAACTGCAAGACGCTGGCACTGCTTGCCGACGAGCCCGGCTTTGTCCGCATGAATCCCGCGGACGCCCAGGCACGCGGCATCAAGAATGGCGACATCGTCTCGATCCACAGCCGCCGCGGCCAGGTTTATAGCCGCGCGGACGTGTCCGACCGCATCAACAAGGGCACGGTCTATATGACCTACCAGTGGTGGATCGGCAAGTGCAACGAGCTGACCATGCACAAGGTCGACCCGGTCTCGCATACGCCCGAGGACAAGTTCTCCGCCTGCCAGGTCGACGCTATCGCCGACCAGGTCTGGGCCGAGGGCGAGGTCGAGCGTCAGTACACCGAGCTCAAGCAGGCTCTGGTGGACGCCGCCGCTCCCCAGGACGTTGAGCCTGGCGCCGCCAAGTTCGACGACGAGACGCACGTGAATCAAATCGTGTAGTCCCGTTCTCGTTGGCTTTTTGGGCCGGGCGTCCCGTACGTTCGGGAGCCCGGCCCGTTATTTTGAAAGGAAGTGGGGATGAACCGCTTCATCGACATCAACCCGGAGAGGTGCATCGGTTGCGGAACATGCCAGTCCGCCTGTGCCGACGCCCACCGGATGCAGGGTCTTCAGGATACGCCGCGCCTGGCGCTCGTGAAGACCGGCGGTATTTCGGCCGCCCTTGCCTGCCACCATTGCGAGGGTGCCCCCTGCGCCGAGGTCTGCCCGGTGAATGCCATCGAGCACGATGGCGATCGCATCCACGTCAAGGAGCAGGAGTGCATCGGGTGCAGGCTGTGCGCCATCGCGTGCCCCTTCGGAGCCATCCATCCCGATGGCACGTCTATCGCCGGTGTCGCAGGCATGTGCGACCCGACGCCTTCGTATCCTAAGTCCCTGAGCAGCCTGCTTACGTGGGCTCCCGGCCAGTACACCTGCGCTGTTAAGTGCGACCTGTGCGCCTTTGATCCGGACGGTCCGCATTGTGTGGCGGCGTGCCCCACCAAGGCGCTGACCGTCATGGGCGGCGCGGCCGATCGCGAGCTCGACGAGGCCAAGCGCCTGCGCTCGATCGAAAACGGTCCGGTCGTCGACGTTACCGCTGTGGCCCAGGGTCTGTCCGAGAAAGCAGAAGGGAGCGTAAACAATGGATAGCATGACGCTGTTTATCGCATCGCTTGCCGTCTCGTGCATCGGTGCGCTCGCCTCGGTTCTGCTGATTAAGGCCGACAACGCCGCCAAGACCGCCGGCTGCCTGATCGGCGCCGTCGCGGCCGTGCTGTCGTTCATCGCGGGCCTCGAGGCCGTGCTTGGCGACGTTTCGTCCCTCAACACGGTCTTCTTCTTCCCGTTCGCCCGTCTCGAGCTCTTGCTCAACGGCCTTGCGGGCCTGATCGTGGTCCTCATCTCGATTCTCGCCTTTGCGGGCTTCATCTACGGTCTGTCCTACTTCGACGAGTACCCGGGCAAGGTCGGGCGCGCCGGCTTCTTTATGAACACCTTCGTCGCCTCGATGATGCTCGTCATCACCGCCGACAACGTGTTCTGGTTCCTGGTCGCCTTTGAGCTCATGTCCCTTACGAGCTACTTCCTTGTCGTTATCGAGGAGAACAAGAACTCCATTAGGGGCGGTTGGCTCTACTTCGTCATCGCGCACGTGGGCTTCGTTCTCATCATGGCGAGCTTCCTGCTCATGACCAACGGCGTGGGCGGTTCCTTCAGCTTCAGTGATTTCCGTACGCATGACTTTGGACCCGCCGTCTCCTCCGCGTGCTTCGTCCTCGCGTTCTTCGGATTTGGCGCGAAGGCCGGTATCATTCCGCTGCACTCCTGGCTGCCCCAGGCGCACCCCGAGGCGCCGTCCAACGTGTCCGCCCTCATGTCCGGCGGCATGATCAAGATCGGCATCCTGGGAATCCTCAAGGTCGGTCTCGACCTGCTCGCGGGTTCGGGCGTCCAGCTCTGGTGGGGCCTCATGGTCCTGGTCTTCGGATCCATCTCGTCGGTCCTGGGTGTCGTCTACGCCCTCCACGAGCACGACATCAAGCGCCTGCTTGCCTATCACTCCGTCGAGAACATCGGCATCATCTTGCTCGGTGTCGGCGCGTCCATGACGGCGCACGCCCTGGGCAACGACGTCATCGCGACGATCGCGCTCATGGCCGCCCTCTACCACACGCTCAACCACGCCATGTTCAAGGGCGAGCTGTTCCTCGGCGCGGGTTCCCTGCTCTATGCCACGGGTACGCGCAACATGGAGAAGATGGGCGGCCTGTTCCGCCGTATGCCGGTCACGGCCGTCTGCTTCCTCATCGGTGCCCTTGCCATTTCGGCTATCCCGCCGCTCAACGGCTTCGTTTCCGAGTGGTTCACCTACCAGTCCCTGTTCAACATCTCGACGCTCTCCGACCCGGTCGTCATGGTGTTCGCCGTCGCCTCCGCGGCCGCCCTCGCCATCACCGGTGCCCTGGCCGTCACGTGCTTCGTGAAGGCCTACGGCGTCTCGTTCGCGAGCAGCCCTCGTTCCCAGGAGGCCGCGAACGCCAAGGAGTCCCCGGCTCCGATGTTGTTCTCGCAGATGCTCCTCGCGGCCATCTGCGTGGTGCTGGGAATCGGCTCTCCCGTCATCGCCCCGGTTCTGGGCGACGTCGCCCAGAGCGTGCTTGCCGGCTCTGCCATCACAGCCACCTCGGGCGTGTCTCTGGTGAACGAGATTTCCGGTGCCGCCACCTCCACCCCCGCGATCGCCATCGCGCTCGTGGTCCTCACCGGCCTCGCGTTCGTGTTGAGGTCCTGCCTCGGCACCAAGGCCCCCGCTAAGAAGACCGACCCTTGGGCGTGCGGCTACGAGCCCAACGAGCACATGCCCGTCGTCGCCACGAGCTTCGCGTCAGACGTAGAGCTCTTCATGGGCCCGCTCTACACCCTGCGCGAGGTATGCACCAAGATCTGCTGGTCCATCGCGCACGTGTTCCAGAAGCTCACCGGTGTCGCCCAGGGCGTTGAGCCCCTGCCCGACCGCTTCCTGGTCGATGCACCGAGCGAGGGTGCCGATAAGCTGGCCGGCCTCGCCTCCAAGATCGAGGGCGGCAACTACTCCGTATACATCTGCTACATCGTCGCGGCGCTCGTGGTCTTCCTCGTGCTCGCCGTGGTCATGGTCTAGAGAGGGGAGAGGATATTATGAACATCGTTCTTGCGATAGCGCAGGGCCTCGTGGTCATGCTGGTCGCGCCCTTCTTCTCCGGCCTCGCCCGTGTGATTCGCGCGAAGATGCACAATCGCCGCGGTCCGTCCATCCTTCAGGATTACCGGGACCTCGCGAAGCTCATGGCGCGTCCCGAGTCCGTGAGTTCCGACTCGAGCTTCGTGCTGCGCATCATGCCGCCGCTGTTCCTCGCGGTGTCGTTCATGCTCGCCATGGGCCTGCCCATGTTCACGCTCCAGAGCCCCATGCCCGTCTTTGGTGATGCCATCACCATCATGTACGCGCTCGCGCTGTCCCGCTTCTTCTTCGCGCTGTCCGGCGTGGATTCCTCCAACGCCTACGCGGGCTTCGGCGGTATCCGCGAGCTCCTCATGAGCGTGCTCATCGAGCCGTCCATGCTCATCGCGCTGTTTACCGTCGCCATCGTGTGCGGCTCCACGGACATTGCGACCATGGGTCAGCACATCGTTACGGGCAACGTCTCGAGCGTCGTCGCCGTCATCCTCGCCGGCGTCGCCTTCGCGGCCGCCTGCTATATGGAGCTCGGCAAGCTTCCGTTCGATCAGGCCGAAGCCGAGCAGGAGCTCCAGGAGGGCCCGCTCGCCGAGCTCTCCGGCCCGTCCCTGGCCATGATGAAGCTCGCCATGGGCATGAAGCAGGTCGTGGTCGTCGCTTGGTTCACCTCCATCTTCATCCCCTGGGGAGAGCCCGCGACCATCGGCGTCACCGCTCTCG
>CAVEDI010000166.1:0-4762 GCA_963614405.1 Oscillospiraceae bacterium
ACGACACCCTCGGCATGGCCGTCAGCCTCTACTCGCACTTCACCTTCGAGCGCGCCGACAAGCTCACCATCACGGGCTGCCCCAAGGAGTTCCAAAACGAGAATAACCTGGTCTATGTGAGCTTTGTCGATGCGCTGGCCGCATGGGGCGAGCCGGCCTTCCCCGTTGCCATCGACATCCAGACCGACGTGCCCGTCGCCCGCGGCCTGGGCTCCAGCTCCACCTGCGTCGTCGCCGGCATCATGGCAGCCGCCGCACTGACGGGCCACACCGTCGACCGTGCCGAGCTTGTTCGCATTGCCACCGAAGTCGAGGGGCATCCTGATAACGTCGCTCCCGCCATCCTTGGCGGCGCCGTCTGCTCCTTTACGCCGACCGACTCGCTGCCCCAGTGCCTGCGCTACGAGGTAAGCGACAAGCTTCGTTTTATTACTGTGATTCCACCCTACGAGGTGCATACGAGCGAGGCGCGCAAGGTCGTGCCGCAGGAGATTCCGCTCTCCACCGCCGTGTGGCAGATGGGCCGCATTGCTGGCATGACGCGCGGTCTGGAGACCGGCGACCTTGACCTGATTGCCGCCGCCAATGACGACCGCATCCAGGAGCCCTATCGCCGCCGCCTTATCCCCGACTACAACGCCGTGCGCGACACCTGCCTTAACGGAGGCGCCAAGACCATCTGGATCAGCGGCTCGGGCTCGACCCTCATGGCCGTGACTGACGACACCATCGTGGCAAAGTTCCTGCAGGTCAAGCTGCGCGAGCAGTTCCCTAAGTGTGATACGCATATCCTCACGTGCGACACGGAAGGCGCCCAGATCGAATACCTGTAGTCGCCGTCCCGTATACTCGCCGGGGAGGCCAGGGGCTTTGCCCCCAAATCGTCCTCGGACATGGCAGGACCCCCGCTGTGCACTTCGTGCGGCGGGGGTCCTGCCGTCCTGCGGAAAGATTTGGGGGCAAAGCCCCTGGCCTCCCCTATGTTAACTTCGCCGGCGGCGGCTACAGGGACCTACGCTCTGGAAAGTCGCCGGGCTGATGTTCTGCATTTTATTGATAGGAGCACTTATTAGAGGCAAGCCTCGGCGATGCGCTTTTTTAGTTCGTCGATGCCGGTACCGGTTTGGGAGCTTGTGATGATTACATTTTCGGCCGGGACGTTGAGCTGCTTTTTGATGGCTGCCGCTTGACGGGCCTGCTGGGTACGGCTGAGTTTGTCGGCCTTGGTGAGGCAGACGATAAAGTTGAACTCGTTGCCCTGCAGATAGTCGATCATGTCATGGTCGAGCTTGCTCGGGTCGTGACGAATATCCACCAGCGACACAACCAGGTTAAAGCTACGCTCCGAGTCGAAGAAGTCGCCGATAAGCTCGGCCCAGCGGTCGCGCTCGGCCTTGGAGCGACGCGCGAAGCCGTAGCCCGGCAGGTCCACAAAGTGCACGTCGTCGGCCTCGAAGAAATTGATATTGCTCGTCTTGCCCGGCGTACTCGAAACCTTGACCAGGTTCTTGCGACCAAAGAGCTTGTTCATAATCGACGACTTGCCCACGTTGGAGCGGCCAACAAAGCTCACCTCGGGACAGGTGGACTCGGGGATCTGCGAAACCTTGCCGTAGCTGGCGACGAACTTGGCAAGCTGGTAGTTAATTGAATCGGCCATGGACACTCCTTGGTCGTAGGTTCTTACAAAACGGGCGTGCTATTGCGCGGCGGCGATACGACGAACGATGTCAAGCGTGATGCCGCTCGCGGTGCGAGCGTACTCATCCAGATCGAACTCGCGCTCGCAAAACGCGTCATATGCCTCGTCACAATTATCGCTGATAGCGCGCAGCACCAGGCAATCGACACCATTCTTGGCCGCGATGTGCGCAATTGCCGCGCCCTCCATCTCGACGCAATCGGCATGCGTGGCCTCAATCGCAGCGTTACGCATGGCGTCACCCGTAACAAAGCGGTCACCCGTGGCGATAGTGCCACACAGGAACTGCTTGGGGTCCTTCTCCGCAGAATTCTCATCCGCCGAGGCATCCACAAATCCATGCTCGGCAAGCACGGCGGCGGCAACATCAACCAACGCCGGCGTCGAGGCAAACTCCTCGAGCCCCGGCGCGGACTCGGCGATGAGTGCCGTGTCGGTATCGAGATAGCGCAGGCACTTGCCTATAACCACGTCGTTAATATGGAGCTTAGGGTTTAGGCCGCCCGCAATACCCGAAAACACAACGGCCTGCGGGGCATATTTGCTGATGAGATGCTGCGTTGCGCCAGCGGCGTTCACGGTCCCCATGCCTGCCGTCGTGGCGACTACTGTCAGACCCGAAAGCCCACCGTTCACAACGGTCAAGCCCGCCTCCTGCGACTCATGCGCGTCACTCAGCTCTTCCTTAATCTGCGCAACCTCTTTTTCGAGTGCGCCTATGATCGCGATGGTTGCCATGCCATCCCCCAAATCCGTGCAAATTGCTTATCCACGGTATGGTACCAGCATTTTGGCTCAACCGTGTCAGCACCAAGCCGTTAGGCCAGTACAGCTCGGGTATCATAAAGGGGCAAAAATGGCTTGTTAGCCGATGGCCGACCTGAGCTCCGCACGGCGCTTTTTCATACCGGCCATAACGGCATTGCGCAGCTCGGGCATGCGCGCGGTATCCATCTGAGGTACGCCCTCAAGCTTATAGGGAATGCCCAGTTGCTCGTACTTGACGACACCCATCGTATGATACGGCAGCATTTCCAGGCCCACCACGTTGTGCCATGGAGCGATGAGGCGACCGAGCTTCTCGCACTCCTCCACCGTGTCGGTAATGCCCGGCACCACCACGTGGCGGATAACGACCTTGATCTTGCGACGTGCAAGTTCATCGCCGAACGCTAAGATGCGTGCGGGATCGCAACCGGTCAGCTTTTTATGCTCGACCGGGTCGGCATGCTTAATATCGAGCAGCACCATGTCGGTCTCGTTGAGCACGGCATCGAACTTCTCGGGGTGGTTGGGGTCAAATGCATAGCCACAGCTATCTAGGCAGGTATGTACACGGCCATCGGGGTTGTTATGCATAGCACGAAACAGATCGGCCAAAAACTCGGGCTGCAGGAGCGGCTCGCCGCCGGACACCGTAATGCCACCGCTGCGATAGAACTCGTGGTTACTCTGGAACTCATCCATCAGGTGTTCGACGGTCACCATGGTGCCGCCGTTGACCGACCAGGTATCGGGATTGTGGCAATACGCGCAGCGCATGGGACAGCCCTGAACAAACACCACAAAGCGGATGCCGGGTCCGTCGACCGTTCCCATCGTCTCGATCGAATGCACGCGGCCAAGGGCAAACGCAGAGTCCTCGGGACGAGCGTCCACACCCTCAAGCGTCATTTCTGCCATTCGCGCTACCTTGCCTCTCCTTGGATGCAACCAATTAAAATGCCAGAGTCATTCTAGCCCATGCGTTTGCGTTTAAACGTCTCGGACTAGAACGGCACGTTTTAATCTATCCCCCATCACCATGGCTGGGGGCTACGTCGAGATGTCAGGCTGAAGAACGCTCGCCTGCGGCCTTTACGCCTTAAGCGTGAGCACCGCACCGAAGGCGGTCGGGCCGCAATGGCTCGAGATGACGCCGCCGACCTGAGTCCAGGTAACGTCCTTAAAGCCCAGATCATGCGCATAGACCTCCATGTCATCGCGCAGCTCCTGGGAAAGGCCCACCGAATACGCCAGGCCAATGTGCGAGTAGTCAATCTCGCCCTTCGCAACCATGTGGTCAATAAAGGCGCGGGCGCACTTGAGCATAGAGCCGCGGAACTTCTTGGTCGCCACGAACTTGCCGCCCGTCACCTCAATGCAGGGCTTAATCTTGAGCAGATGGGCGCCAAGGAATGCGACGTTGGACAAGCGACCGCCCGCCTTAAGAAAGGCAAGATCGGTAGGAACAAAGCCCAGCAGCACGCGGTCCATGACGGAATTCGTAAATGCAAAGATCTCGTCGACGGTGGCATCGGGGTGAGCCTCGATGTATTTGGCGGTCTCGACGACAACGAGCGACTGGCCTACCGAGACAAAGCGCGTGTCCATAGAGAACACGTAGTCGCGACCCTTGGCGGCGATCTTCGATGATTGATGCGAGCAGGTCGTGGCCTCGGAATACGCGAGATGCAGAATAGTCGCATCGGGCTGCTCGGCATGAATGCGGTCGTACACGTGAGCAAAAACCGCAGGCGCGCAGCCGCTGGTCTTGGGCATTACGCCAAACTCGTTGCAGCGCGAATAAATCTCGAGCGGATCGATCGAACCGTCCTCGACGGTCTCGTCACCAATCGTGACATGCATGGGCACGCGCACGATGCCGTAGCGCTCGCAAAGCTCCGGCGTCACATCCGACCCAGACTCAACCACGATTACGTACTTGCCCATTATTATCACGACCCATCTCAACATTGGCTTTTCAATACATGGCACGCGCCGCCGCACTGTTGCACAACAGCATCCAAGCACCAAAGAGACGCCGCCCCTTGCACAACAAAGGACAGCGTCTCCCTGGAAAACTCCGTGCATCCTGAGATTCTACACGGTTTATTAAGGAGTGTTACTTATTCCACAAACGGTCGCTATATGCGGTAAGCGGTAGTTGGCCGCGACAACTGCGACACATTCCGTCCAGTAAATCCAATCGTGCTCCACGCACGGTTAATGCACGAGGCGGTAGAACGCATAAGTAAAGCTGTGTATCGCATATATCGGCTGCTCCAAAAATTCAATGCC
>CAVEDI010000167.1:0-23104 GCA_963614405.1 Oscillospiraceae bacterium
CAAGGTGGAGCTCGGCCGCGGCCAGGGTGCCCTTGCCGATCCCCAGACCTATCAGACCGCTGAGCCCGACATCTTTGTGGGAGGCGACGTCTACACCGGCCCCAGCTTTGCCATCGACGCTATCGCCGCCGGCCACGAGGCTGCGGTGTCCATCCATCGCTTTGTGCAGCCGGGCTCCACGCTCACCATCGGCCGCAATCAGCGCCGCTACACCGCGCTCGACCGCGACGACGTTGTGCTCGAGAGCTACGACAACGCGAGCCGCGAGGTTGCGCATGTGGACCGCGAACGCGAGAAGGCTGCGCCGTTTAGCGAGTATGTTGAGACCTTTACCGAGGAGCAGGTGCGCGCCGAGACCGCCCGCTGCCTGGGCTGCGGCGCCTCGATCGTCGACCCCAACAAGTGCATCGGCTGCGGCCTGTGCACTACCAAGTGCGCGTTTGACGCTATCCATCTGGATCGCGACCGCCCCGAGTGCTCAACGATGGTCAAATACGAGCAAAAGCTCCCCAGCCTCGGCAAGTACGCTTTGAAACGCGCAATCAAAATCAAATTCGGGAAGAAGTAAAAGAACCTAACAAGAAAGCGAACGGCGCAGGGGGCGGTTGGACAGCGAGCGAGTCCCAGGCGTGGCGAGGTGCCTTGAAAGAGGAGGGCATAGGGCTTTTGCCCATGCCCGACGATTGAAAGGCAGATCGCCCGTCTGGGGCTCGCGCAGCGTCAAATCGACCGCCGTTCGTTAGAACGGCGGAAGAAAAAGTGCACGAGCTCGGAATCGTCTATCACATCATTCGCGATGTCGAGAATGTAGCGCGCGCTCATGGCGTGCGTCGCGTTTCGAGCGTAACGTTGCTGTTGGGCGAGGTCTCGGGCGTCGTTCCCGACTTGCTGCTCGACGCTTGGCGCTGGGCAGCAGATAAAAAGCCTATCGCGCAGGGCGCGGAGCTTGTTGTGGAGCCCGTCGAGGCTGTGACGCATTGCGAGGCATGTGGCCGCGACTACGCGACGGTCGAGCACGGCAAGACCTGTCCCCATTGCGGTAGCGGCGAGACATACCTGCTGCAGGGCCAAGAGGTCATGATCAAACAGATCGAGACCCCCGAAGAGGATCCGGCAGACGCTGCTCCTGACGGCCTCTCCGACGCCCCCGATGCCGTCGACGCCGCCAACCCCCTCCACATCGCCTAGGATTCCCTATAAGTTGCGGTGAAATAGTTCCTAGATTCAGCCTTCTGGCTCTTAAACAAGAACTATTCCACCGCAACTATTTTGAGTGGTTTCATAGACCATAAGTCACGAAAATAGTCAAGCCATGTCTGTTTAAACAAAATAGCGGCAGTACAAGCGCATTCGCGCTTGCCTAAAATCAATATTAATGAACAGCCTGCTTGTATCTGTAAAATGCATGGCTTGATGAGCGACGCCTTGTCGTGTAATGAGTCAAAAAGCAGTAACGTAATCAACTTGTAACAAACCTAGACGTTTAAACAAATAATCCAACCTTTTGCGGATTTAGCTATAATTCCACAAACCAAACAGCTATACTCCTTTCATGTCGTGTAGAAAATACGTAGACAAAAAGGAGGTTATGTGATGGTAAGTATTGTTCTTGCTAGCCACGGGGACTTGGCAGCTGGAATCAAGCAGACGGGCTCGATGGTCTTTGGCGATCAGCCGTCTGTTGCCGTGGTCTCGCTCGAGCCGAGCATGGGCCCCGACGATTTCCGTGCCAAGGTCGAGGAAGCAATCGCTTCCTTCGAAGACCAGGAGCAGGTGCTCTTCCTCGTTGATCTGTGGGGCGGCACGCCGTTCAACCAGATCAGCGGGCTCATCGAGGGCCACGATTCCTGGGCTATCGTCACCGGTGTCAACCTGCCTATGCTCATCGAGGCATATTCGCAGCGCTTTGACGCAAAGAACACTGCACATGCGATCGCAAAACATCTCGTGACTGAGGCTAAGGCTGGCGTGCGCGTCAAGCCCGAGTCTCTGGAGCCCGAGGAGAAGAAGCCGGCTGCGGCCGCCGCTGCTCCTGCAGGCGCCATCCCTCCGGGAACGGTCATCGGCGATGGGCACATCAAGATCGCCCACGTCCGTATCGACACCCGTCTGCTTCATGGTCAGGTGGCCACCACGTGGACCAAGCAGATCAACCCCAACCGCATCATCGTGGTTTCCGACGGCGTTGCTCACGACGAGCTCCGTAAGACCATGATCGAGCAGGCTGCCCCTCCGGGAGTCCATGCCAACGTCGTGCCCATCAAGAAGATGGCCGAGGTCGTCAAGGACACGCGCTTTGGTGACACCAAGGCCATGCTGCTCTTTGAGAATCCGCAGGATCTGCTCAAGGCCATCGAGGCCGGCGTCGACATCAAGGAAGTCAACATCGGTTCTATGGCTCACTCCAAGGGCAAGGTCGTCGTCACCAACGCCGTCGCTATGGGCGATGATGACGTTAAGACTCTCGAGGCCCTCAAGGCCAAGGGCGTCAAGTTCGAGGTCCGCAAGGTTCCTTCGGATTCCTCCGAGGATCTCGACGCCATGTTGAAGAAAGCTAAGGCCGAACTGGCCGCTCAAGCATAGTAAAGGAGGGTCCGATACATGTCTGCAATCACTATTCTGCTTGTTGCGATTGTCGCGTTGCTTGCCGGTATGGAAGGCATTCTGGATGAGTTCCAGTTCCATCAGCCGCTCGTGGCATGCACGCTTATCGGTCTCGTAACCGGTCACCTTCAGGAGGGCATCCTCCTGGGCGGTTCGCTCCAGATGATGGCCCTTGGCTGGGCTAACGTCGGCGCCGCTGTCGCGCCTGACGCCGCTCTGGCCTCGGTCGCTTCTTCGATCATCATGGTGCTCGCCCTCAACGGTGGCGCCACCGATTCGGCCAAGGCCGTTACCACCGCTATCGCCGTCGCCGTCCCGCTGTCGGTCGCTGGTCTGTTCCTGACCATGATCTGCCGTACCATTGCTACCGCTATTGCTCACGCCATGGACGGTTGCGCCGAGAAGGGCGACTTCTCCGGCATCGAGCGCTGGCAGTATGCTGCCATCCTCATGCAGGGCCTTCGTATCGCCATCCCGGCAGTGCTTCTGTGCGTCATCCCGGCCGAGGCCGTTACCAACGCGCTTAACGCTATGCCCGACTGGCTGTCCGGCGGCATGGCTGTCGGCGGCGGCATGGTCGCTTCCGTCGGTTACGCCATGGTCATCAACATGATGGCCACCAAGGAGACCTGGCCGTTCTTCGTCCTCGGCTTTGTCCTTGCTGCCATCCCTCAGCTCACGCTGATCGCCCTTGGTCTCATCGGCATCTCCCTTGCCCTCATCTACCTTGGCCTTAAGGATCTGGCCAAGCAGGGTGGCGGCATGGGCGGTGGCTCCGGCGACCCGCTCGGCGACATTCTGAACGATTACGAGTAGGAGGGGAGTGATACATATGGCAGAGAACAAGATTCAGCTCACCAAGGCTGACCGCAAGAAGGTTTGCTTCCGTCATCAGTTCCTTCAGGGCTCGTGGAACTACGAGCGTATGCAGAACGGCGGCTGGTGCTTCGCAATGATCCCTGCGATCAAGAAGCTCTACACCAGCAAGGATGACCAGATTGCCGCTCTTAAGCGCCACCTGGAGTTCTATAACACCCACCCCTATGTTTCCGCCCCCGTCATTGGCGTTACCCTCGCTCTCGAGGAGGAGCGCGCCAACGGTGCCCCGATTGACGACGTCGCCATTCAGGGCGTCAAGGTCGGTATGATGGGCCCGCTCGCCGGCGTCGGCGACCCCGTCTTCTGGTTCACCCTTCGCCCGATTCTGGGCGCTCTGGGCGCTTCCCTGGCCATGTCCGGCAGCATCGTCGGTCCGCTGCTGTTCTTCTTCGCGTGGAACATCATCCGTTACGCTTTCCTGTGGTACACGCAGGAGTTTGGCTACAAGGTCGGCTCCTCCATCGCCAAGGACCTCTCCGGTGGTCTGATGGGCAAGGTCACCGAGGGCGCTTCCATCCTGGGTATGTTCATCATCGGCGCCCTGGTCGAGCGCTGGGTGTCCATTTCCTTCACCCCGATCGTCTCCACGGTCAAGCAGTCTGCTGGCGCCTTTATCGACTGGGCTAGCCTGCCCTCCGGTTCCGAGGGCATCAAGGAAGCGCTGACGATGTACAACTCCGTCGGTGCTACCGCCCTTGATCAGATGAAGGTCACCACGCTTCAGGCCAACCTCGATCAGCTCATCCCCGGCCTTGCCGCCGTGTGCCTGACCCTGCTGGTCTGCAAGCTCCTCAAGAAGAAGGTCAGCCCGATCGTCATCATCCTGGCTCTCTTCGCCGTCGGCATCATCGGTCGCTTCTGCGGCTTCATGTAAGCACGCTTCGGCTTAAGACCGAGAATTGCTAGGCAAGGGCTTTTGAGCCATTGAAACGGACCGCACCCGGTGGGTACACTGGATGCGGTCCGATTGTTTTATTTGGAGGGCGAGGCGCGCATGGCGCAATCTCAGAACAGCACGGTCGATCTGGCAACGCCGGCAACCTGCCTGATGGGGCTTACCAGCCACGGTAACGTGATGGTGGGCAATAAGGCGTTCGAGTATTACAACGAGCGCAATCCCGAGGATTATATTCAAATCCCGTGGGACGAGGTCGACTATATTGCCGCCGAGGTTTTACGCGGCACCAAGAAGATCACGCGTTTTGCCATCTTCACCAAGGACAACGGTCACTTTACGTTTTCGACGCGCGACGACAAAGAGACGCTTCGTGCTGTCCGCAAGTACGTCGACGAGGATAAGCTTGTGCGTTCGCCCGACTTTATCGATGTGACGGCCAAGGGCGCCAAGAGCATCCCCTCCGTTATCAAAATCCTCTTCCACAAAGGCAACTAGTCGTTGGGTAGTCGTTGGGGAAATATCATCCCGGTTTGAGCGCCTATTCTGGGATGCAGTTTCCGGAACAGGCTCAATTGGGAAACCATATCCCGTTTCGAGCTCAAATTCCGGGTCGTAGTTTCCTAGAGAGGCCCCATCCGGAAAGCCCGTCCCAGATTTCGTCTGGATAGTGGGACACGCTTTCCGGAAGGCTGTTCCACCGTAACTTCGAAGAGTGGCTATGCGCTGCATGGCAGTGGCGCAAATCTGCTACACTAGTACAACATGCCTCCGTAGCTCAGGGGATAGAGCACCGCTCTCCTAAAGCGGGTGTCGACGGTTCGAATCCGCCCGGGGGCACCAGAAAAATCGCAGGTCAGGAGTTAATTTTGCTTCTGACCTGTTCTGGTTTTAGGGTTAAGAACTGCTTTTGTTTGTAAATCTGGTAAGTAAATAATTTAACTTACCGAGTTTTCCACTGAAAACAGGAAATCACCATTTTGGGGATAAAAAGTTTTCAACAGCCGTTAGTCGGTTCCATTTTGGTGAAGCGCTTCCTCAATTTGGGTAAAAAATTTCACCATTTTGATGATTCGGCTGCTTTGAGTTTTTGATAAAAATGCCTGTTCAGAAGCTTGCGCTATACCCATTTTGGTGAAACCAATTAATGGAGAAATATACTATAAAGATATAGGGACGGCGATGCCGTCCTCTTCGCTCGCGAAGCTCGCTGCGCGGCCACGTACCGTGTCCTTGCCGCCGGCTGTGCCGTCGATTGATTCGCTCACTGCGTTCGCTGATTGATTGATTGATGGACTAATCCGTTTTCTCAGTCACACCAGTCATGAGTGCAGCGATTGTCATGTCGAATCCGTTAGCAATTTTACAGAGGTTAGAAAGACTGACATTTCTTCGTCCGACCTCTATCGAGGCGTAGTAAGACCTGTCCATGCCGATGCGATTCGCAAATTGTACTTGAGAGTAACCAGACTTTGATCTTAATTCTTTGCAGCGTAGACCAAAGGATCGTTGTAGCGGCGAGATATCCATGACAAAAAGAGTCATGGATTGTTGTATAAAAGCCAACGGACTATATACAACAATCCCAGTTAAGGCGCATAATTATCTCTATTGGAAAGCACTCTGATGCCCAGTCGGATAGGGCACGGAAAAGGAATGGAACAGCACAATGACTCAGGGAAAGCATTTCGCTGCCGGTGGCGACCACTTCGCCGCACTGCCAAGCAAAAAGATTCACGCCCCGAAGGGGATCGCGCGTCTGACCGTCACCGCGGCGACCATGGCCGCCATGACCGGGTCGAGCCTCATCTCACCGTTCGCGGCATTCGCCCAGACCGGTGACGGGACCACGCAGCACCCCGCCGTGATGTCGCCGATCGCCGCCCACGCCGGCGCGGCATCCGGTACCGGCGCGAAATCCGTCGCACAGACCATCGCGGACCTGCAGAAGGCAGTCGACGAGGCGAAGGCGAAGGAGGACGCCGCCAAGGCATCCTACGATGAGGCCGCCGGTCCCTACAACGAGGCGGCTTCCGCCCGCGACCAGGCCAAGGCATCCTACGATTCGGCAGTCAGCGCCGGCACGGCAGCCGACCGAGCGGCAATGGACGAGTACGCCCGTCAGGTCGCGGAGGGCAAGGACGCCGCCGATGCCGCCGGCAAGGACCTCGAGCAAGCGAAGGCGGGTCTCGCAGACGCCAAGGCGGATGCATCCGAGAAGGACGAAGCGTATCAGTCCACCCTCAAGGCGGCCCAGGACGCTCAGGATGCCCTCGATAAAGCCAAGGCCGATGCCGCAAACGCCACCCCGGAGGCAATCCGTGCCGCCGAGCATGCCGTGCGCGACGCCCAGGATGCCGTGAGCAGGGCACAGGCCGAACTTGACAACGCCAACGCGACGCTTGCCGATGCCCAGTCCAAGCTGGTTGCGGCCCAGTCTGCAAAGGATGCTGCCGATGCCGTCCTCGCTGCAGCCCAGCAGAACAAGGACGCGGCGGATGCGAAGGCCGCAGCAGCCAGCGCCGCCTATGAGAAGGCGAAAGCCGACCTCGCCGCAGCGGAGGCAGGCGCCAGCGGTCCGGAGTACGATGCGGCAAAACAGAAGGTCGCGGACGCGGAGGCAGCCCTCGCTGCCGCACAAGCGGCACAGTCCCAGTGCGAGTCCGAGCTCGAGCAGGTACAGTCCGCCGCAGCAACGGCACAGACCGACCTGAATGATGCCCAGGTGGCCCTCTCCGCGAAGCAGCAGGCCGCACTCGATGCCGAATCCGGCGTGAACGCCGCCCAGTCCGCACTCGATGCCGCGAACGCCGACCTCGATGCGGCCAAGCAGGCGAATGCAGACGCCGTCGCCAAGCTGGATGCCGCGAAGCAGGCTGTCAAGGACGCCGAGTCCGCCAAGGCAGCCGCCGATGTAGAGCTCGCGAACGCCAAGGCCGCAAAGGATACTGCAGACGCCGCCGTGACCGCCGCGCAGCAGAAGGTCGATGAGGCCCAGGCGAAACTCGATTCAGCCGGCGCGCAACTCAAGCAGGGGGCCATCGGCTTCTTCCGTGCCATGGGTGCCGATTCAGCCATCGAGATCATCCAGAACTGCACATACAAGGACTACACCGAGGTGGGGAACAGCCTCGACGCGACTAGTCTCGACAACATGCTCGCGGCAATCCCGTACATGAAGTCCATCAACGAGTATCGCAAGTCCGTCGGTCTCTCTGAGCTCCAGGTCACGTACAAGCTCATTGCGGCAGCGATTGCCAACGCGAACTATTCCGATGTCAAGTTTGGGCATTCCATGCAGTTTGATACGAGCGAAAACCTCGCATGGAACTATGGAACCGATCCGAAACTGCAGTGGGTGGACCAAGAAAAGGCTTTCTTCGATCAGGCGGTTCAGGAGCTCTATGGCGTCACCGGTCTAATCGGTAAGGATGCCGTAGACTTCTACAAGTCGCATAGTGGGATTGAATCCTATGTCAACCAGCATTTTAAGGTTGCCGGATATCCCGCAACTGTCGGTCACTACCTGCATGTCATCAGCCCTGAAATCGGCTATATGGGCATGGCGGTCTGCAGCAAGGGAACCATGAACGGCTGGAAGAACGACAGCTTCGATACCGCAAACCTGGGTTGGGCAGGCTCCGGTTGGAACATGAATCCCATGTCCGTCGACGAGTACGAGCAGAAGCTGACCTCCTATATCAACGGCCTCAAGAACGCCAAGAGCGCACTCGACGCAGCCAAGGCCGATCTCGCGTCCAAGAAGCAGGCAGCCGCCGGCGCCGCCACAACCGTCCAGCAGAAGCAGGTCGCGGTGGATTCCGCACAGGCAGGCGTCGATGCCGCGAAGCAGGGTGTTGCCGATGCCCAGCGTGCCGTCGATGCCACCAAGGCTGATGTCGCCGCCAAGCAGCAGGGCGTCACGGATGCCCAGACCGAGCTTGATGCGGCGAAATCGGACCTCGATGCCGCCAACGCGGCAGTCGATACGGCAAAGTCGACCGTCCAGCAGAAGCAGGTCGCCTTTGATGCCGCCAATGCGGTCGTAACGGCCGCACAGACCAAGCTGGATTCCGCCAAGGCGGACACCGAGGCCAAGCAGCAGGATGTCATGGATGCGAACGCCGATCTCGCGAAGTTCTTCCAAGACGTCGCCGACGCCAAGAAGGCGCTCGATACAGCAAAGAGCGTCCATGACGCGGCGGCAGCCGATCAGGTCGAGAAGGCGACCGTCCTCGCCGCCGCCGAGCAAAAGGCGGACGCCACCGCACGCGCCCTCGCCGATGCCCAGCGTGCCGTCGATGCCGCAAAGGCCGACACCGGCGTTGCCGCCGACAGGCTCACCGGCTCCCAGACCGATCTTGTGGGCGCACAGTCGAACCTCGACATCCTCACCGGTCTTGCCGCGAAGCTCGCAGAGGCACAGCAGCGCGAGCAGGATGCAGTAAAGGCCGTCAATGACACCAAGGCCGCGCTCGATGCCGCGAAGGCGGATGCCATCGCCGCCGAGTCCCTGGTCTCCGCCGCCGAGCAGGCAAAGGCGCAGGCAGACGCCAAGCTGTCGAAGCTGAACTCCATCGATGCCGGCGCGGCGATCGCTTCCGGCCATGATGTGAACGCGGATGACGCCCTCAACGCGCTTTTCGCCGCAGCAGTCGAGGCGCGTGCCAAGGTCGCGCCCGCCAAGGCCATCCTGGACGAGAGGCAGGCCGCGGTGGACGAGCTCCAGCCCGGCTACGATGCGGCACTCGCCGCCTACGAGTTGGCGAAGTCCGACCGCATCGCAGCGGAGCAGAAGCTTTCCGATGAGATCGCACGACAGGAGGCAGAGGAGGCCGCAAAGCAGCAGGCGGCATACACCCCGAAGCACCTCGCCGGCACGGAGACCGTCCAGCCCGGCAGCCTTGCCCAGACCGGCGACCGCGCGGGACTCATCGGCGAGACGTTCGTCATCGGCGGTACCGTCCTCGTGGCAGCCGGCGTCTTCCTCGATCAAAAGAAGCGCCGCGGGCAGATGTAAAAGCGAGCCGGGCGTTGGATATCGGCTGGTGTCCAACGCCCGGTTTCATAGGCAGGGAGATCGGTGTGAGAACAAAGGCTATTATCGTTGCGCTTCTGGTGTGCCTTTCGGCACCTCAACTTGGATGTGCCAGCGTTGCAAAGCAAGGGAGCGGCTCTACGGAAAGGGCCGCTACGGCGGTAAAGAATAAAGACAAAAAGAAGCCGAGCGAAGAAAAGGCGGCGCAAGCCTCTGGAACCAAGACCGAGGAGAAGAAAGAATCCGACAGCAAGGACGAGCAGTCCGATGACTCCAAGAAGGAGGATAACAAGCCTTCCGATTCTTCGAAGTCGGACAGCAAGGGCGATTCCTCGAAGTCCAAGCAGAATTCCGGCAATTCGCAGAGTTCCGGCAGCAACAATTCCTCTTCCAACGGCGGCAGCCAGAAGAAGTGGGTTGCCGAGCAGGGCCACTGGGAGACAGATTACAGCCAGGTCTGGGTGCCGAATGTGGTTTATACGCGCCATGAACGTTGGATCTGCAGTGCATGCCACGCAGCATTTGGATCTGCAGCCGAAATGGACGCTCACGCTCACGCTACTTTTGGCGATGCGCAGCATCCTAACGGCGGTTCTGCAATCAATGATTCGTATACCACCTCTGAGGACCAAGGACATTATGAACAGCAGGCTACGGGACAACATTGGGTTGTCGACGTCGCCGGCCACTGGGAGTAATGTGCATCGTTCCTCTCCTCTTACATTCGGTAAATGTTTATTTATTTGTGGGCGGCCGGTTCGGCCGCCTTTTTTAGACGCCCAGTCTGGGAGCAAACGATAGGAAAGCAATCAAACGAGAGGCTGTTCCAAAAGAATCTGGCGGTGCCAGATGCTTCGAGCAAAACCTTCCGCAAATCGGTAAGGTCTTCCATCAACTTGCTCCAGCCCTCGCCCGGAGTCCACTGCGCGGTAATGCAAAAACTCGGCATCCCTCGCATTCGCAGTACCGCTTCGCTCTCGCTACAGCGAATTTCTAACACTCAGCATCCTTCGCGTTAAAAATTCGCTTCCGCTCACGGTCTCCGCTGACACTACGACACCGCGAAGCCTTTCGCTCGAAACGAGGCCTCTCGTTTCGTGTCTACGCTACGCTCCGCCCAATCACCGTTCCGGAGATTGCAAGATTGGTGTTGGGCTAGATAAATGGGGCCATACTCGCCCCCTTTATCTGCCAACACATCTTGTTTATCACCTCTCACGGCGATAAAGTTAGAAATGAAGTTCGCCTTCATTTCTAAGGGAAGCGACGGCGTCACTTCAAAAAAAACGGCGCGACGTCAGTCGCTCCTAAAAAGGAAAGCAATCTCATATCGGTTTTTGAATCGGTGGCCTCACCGATTCGCTCTGCTTTCCTGGGGGGCATATGAGTTGCAAGCGTCCACACACCGTTAAGGCGACACTCACTTCTGAAGAATATGAAACGTTTTCCGCTTTGGCGGAAAAGGCAGGCATGACGAAAGCCGAACTCATTCGTTATAACTTGATCCATCGGAGTGAATCACTCGATAATCTAGTTTCCAAAAATGATGACGGTGGCCGCAGCAAAAAGCTGCAACCCGTTTCAGGTGATTCGGACGAAAAGCGCTCGAAGGTCATTTACGTTAAGGTCACCGATGGCGAGCACGAGGCGATCCGCAAACGGGCGGATATACTCGGTGCGACCGTCAGTGCGTATGCCCGCCGCGTGATGCTTGCCGGTAAAATCGAGAAGATCGATTTCGATAAAAGCCAAGTCGCGAAAATCTATCACGAGCTGTATCGCGAGGGAACGAACCTCAATCAGCTGATGTATTTTGTGAACGCCCAAGGGCTTCCCGCGTACAACGAGAAAGCTGTTTTTCGTACGCTTGAAAAGGTTTACCAGAACGCCCGCAAAGTCACTCTCTTCATAAGAGAGCTCGAGCGGCGCTATTTCACCGACGGCGGTGATCTCAATGACCGTTATTAAGCAGAAAGGTATTTCATCCGAACGCTACGCGAAGAACGTGCGCAAGTACATCAACGGAAAGCGTGCTTTGGCCCGCGGCGGCTGGAACCTCGCGAACGGAAAGTACTGGTTTTCCGAGATGGCTATGACGCGGAAGATGTTTCATCACGACAGGCCCGCGCGTGCCGGCGCGAAGAACATAACGATGCTTCATCAGATTCTCGCGTTTCTGCCCGAGGAGTGCAGCTGCAACGGAGGCAAGATGACCCCAGATGCGTGTATGGCCTACGCGGAGCAATGGCTTGCGAAGCACTATCCGCATCAACAAGTGATTGTCGCGTTGCATGAGGAAAGTGATAAGGCGGGAAAACGCTACGCAGTGCACATGGCGATTAACCGTACCGATTTGTTAACCGGCAAACGTTGCGAGACGGGTGGGCGACGCGGAAAGTACGAACGCGCTGCGTGGGTCCGTGAAATGGACGAGGCTTGGAATCTTACTCAACTTGAAAAGGGAAAGAAAAATTCGAAGATTCGTGATCGCCAGCCGCGCGACACAGAAAAGGAGATTATCGGTCGCGGTGAGTACAGTTATAAAAACAATCTGCGCGAGCTGATCCATCTTGCAATCAATGAAGGTCACCCAAAGAATATGGAGCAGTTCAAAAAACTACTTGCCTCATGGGGCGTAGACATTTTCATCAAGAACAATCGAGTCTATGCGACAGATCTCGATATCAAGGAGGCCGGCAATCCGAAGTGCACTTTCAATCTGACTCGACTCGACGGACGTTTCGCGGTCAAACAACTTGAAGCGGCGTTCGAAAAGAACATGTTGGAAGCCGAGCGAGCGTTGCCGTACGAGAAGCGCTGTGAGATTTACATTCAACGTCTTAAGAAGGCGTACTCGGCGTGGGTCGAACAAGCGAAAGCGAGTAAGGGCGTCGCCTACAATTCATTCCCCAAATTCATCGCGCCGAAGTGCGATGAGGACCTGCTCGAAGATCCGGCGGTTCGCGATGAGCTTCTTGCGCGTCGCGGTTACGCAAGGGAGATTCGCAACCGCTATGCCGGCGCCGTTCCCGATGCCGGCGATGATCGCGTTCGCGCCGCAGGTCGAGCCCATGGTGGTAACGTTGACATCTCGCCGCAGGTCGATCGCGCGGTCGACCGAGGCGATTACGCTCGCGGAGACACGCCTCGCTAGTTTTGGAAAGCCTGTCGTCGGTGCCCTAGCGCACTGCCATCCAGTGCCGATTCTGCCATACTCGCAATTCGGCGAGGATGAGGAGTATGAATTGATCGGGGCTTATAGGACAAAATGCGTGTCTGCTTTAGGGGCATCGAACTGCGCCGATGCCCCTAAAGCAGACACGCATTTTGTCCTATAAGCCCCAAGGATGACGATTCCAATACGGACGACACCAAAACCGGCATCGACGGCTCCATGGACGATTCGGATTCAAAATAGGTCCTGTTAGTTGAGCTGCTTCTTTGCCGGATTCGTATGCGAAACCGCTATACCTGTGGCAATTGCCATGAGGCAGCTTGCGACGAGTCCGTACTCATACTTCAAAATGTTTGTTGCGGTCAGGGCGATAAGCAACACTGTCAGAATTTGCAGAATTATCTTTATTGCGAAGAGATTGATTCCTTGTTTGGCCGAAGTCGCTGAGTGAGTTTGGCTTTGTTGATTCAGGTTGTAGCTGACAACAAAAGCGATCAGTTCGCTTGATACGGGGCCGACTACATAGAAAAAGATCGCGTCAATGAAGCCTATGGTGTTGTAAGTGTTGTAAGTTGTTTCGCCGGAAAAAACAGCGTATAAAGCATATCCAAATCTTGGCTGATTCACGTATGAGTAGGAGAAGACCAAGAGCGTTACCAGTGCTGCTGCCATAAGTACATTCAAGACGATTCTTCTACCGCTCATCGGTCACTCCTTTCGAGTGCTGATAAAAATATATTAATATAATAACAGTTTTATCCAATAGGATTGGAGGAGTCATGGCAGTAAAATCCGTTATTCGTAAGTTAATGTTATTTTCAGCATCAACTGTCCTTTTATCAGCTTTTTTGGCTGTGACTCCATCTTTTGGTTTGACAGTAAATCACGATGTGTCTATCACCGCGTCTTACGCAGAAGTTTCGTTGTTTGATGAAATCTCTTTAGCAAGGCGTGCCATGCAAGAAGACGTCCTTGATACGTATTATTCGTTCTATTGTTTTAATAACGTTGCGCATAATATTCCCTTAAAGGATCCAACTTATAAGCGACTAACTTTCAAGAATAGCTACAGCCGTATTTATCCGGATACATGTCGAACAAGTTTTGTTTATACTTGCCCCACGTGCAAGGGTGACGGGCTTATGAAAGTATTTCAGTGCAACTACCAAACGCGTTGATTCGATTGTGGGTGGCTTATATGCATAGCATGAAGTTCAAAGCAATTCTAGGTTCTTTCTTCCTTTTTGTTTGTTTGTGTTTTCCGACTGCTGGCTTTGCGGACGGGATTGTCTGCAATATGAGAAACGATGTTCAGCCGGTTGCTTCTCTATCTAATGATCTCTCATATGCTTCTGGCACCGCTGCTCGCCGTGCGAACAGCGAAAGGGTCTTGAATGTATATTGGACTTTTACGGGACTATTGAATGGTCGAGAAGTGAAAGATCGAATTGTATATAGGGATTACAAGTCGCTATCTTTTCCTAATTCCTATAGTACTCTAGCGCCAACTTGGGTTAATACTCGCGCCACCGGTTCTAACGGTGAATATTTTTCTCAGGTTCAAGCTACTGGGGTTGGATCCGTAGAAACATGGCGTTGCAACTATCAAATTAGATAATTTGATATAAACGTCACATCTAAATAACGTGCACTTTCGCTGGAGGGTCGCTGTTTGGCGGCCCTCTTTTTTGCACAGGCGCGGTGGGATGGTAATATCGGGCGGGAGTCAGCCGCTCTGATAGAATCGTCCTTGCTGTCGGCAGTCCTCGTGCCGGGCAGAGCCCTCCATTTGATGGGAGGTGATGCCCATGACCGATTTCACCGAGCTCGTGAAGCTCCTGACCGCTATGGTCTCGCTCCTCACGGCCCTTGTCGGCCTTTCCAAGGCACTCAAGCAGGGTTCGAAGCCCAAAAAGAAAGGCCACCGTCGCTAAGACGATGACCTAACTCTACTAAGCAACGGCTCTGCCCAGCTCACCACAACTTGGGCTGCCGTCGGCATCATTTTACCCTCCTGACGAGGAATTCGTCCATATTTCAAAAATCAAATCCTGTTCGCGCGTGGGCGTAAACTTTTAGTTGGGCAAATCCGGCAGATTGGAGCTTGGAACATGAGGGATATGCACCTCATGCCGCTCATAAAACGTCTCCTGACCTCGAGGGAGAACGTTTTTTAGCGACAGAAGGAGACAATAAATATGATCTGGTTTACCAGCGACACCCACTTCGGGCATGAGAACGTGCTGAAGTTCACCGACCGCCCGTGGGAGACGATTTGGCAGATGAACGATGCCATCGTCGACAACATCAACGGCAAGGTGGCCGTGGATGACGAGCTCTACATCCTGGGGGATTTCTCATTCAAGATGACCGCCCAGGACGCCTATGAGCTGCGCAAGCGGATCGCCTGCAGACGCATTCACCTCGTCCCGGGAAACCACGACAAGGACTGGACCCAGCCGGCGGTCGCTGGCGCCTTCACCGTGGAGCCGTCGATCTGCGTGCTCAAGATCGACGGGCAGAAGATCGTCCTGTGCCATTACCCCATGGCCGACTGGCAGGGCATGAGCCATGGATCGTGGCACCTCCACGGACACATCCACAGCAGCGGCGGCGCGTACAACGAGTTCAACCGCAAGCAGGGCCTTCTGCGCTACGACGTCGGTTGCGATGCCAACGGGCACTCCCCGGTGAGCCTCGACGAGCTGAGGGAATGGTTCGCCGGAGTCGACGAGCCGTGCGGCCGGGTGAAATGGCCCTGGTGGGTCAACGAGACCGGCGACAGGCAGGTCGAGCGCGAGCTGGCGGCGTACAAGGGGAAGAGGTGATTCGATGACGGTCTATGTGACGGGCGACATCCACGGTGGGCTCGACATGCAAAAGCTCCGCGACTGGGAGCTTGGCGATAGTCTTACCAGCGACGACTATCTCGTCGTTACCGGTGACTTTGGCTTTCCGTGGAACTTTTCTGCCGAGGAATGCGCTGACATCGCTTGGCTCGAGTCGCGCCCCTACACGGTACTGTTCGTCGACGGCAACCACGAGCGCTTCGATCACTGGGAGGAGCGCCCCATGGAGTTATGGCATGGCGGGCTGACGCAGCGCCTGTCGGACACCTCGCCCATTCGGCGCCTGACGCGCGGCGAGGTCTTCGAGCTCGACGGCTCGATGGTCTTCACCATGGGCGGTGCCACGAGCGTGGACAGGGAATACCGCGTGCCCTATTCCAGCTGGTGGCCTCAGGAGCTCCCGGACGAGCGCGATTTCGATACCGCGCGGACAAAGCTCGACGAGGTCGGCTGGAAGGTCGACTGCGTCATCACCCATACCTGCGCCACGCGCATGCTCTCGCCGACGCTCTACTCGGACCCAGGCTGGGAACGCCCTGATGTGGACCGGTTGACCGGATTCCTCGACGAGCTCGAGGACCGCCTGGACTACAAGCGCTGGTATTACGGACATTTTCACCGAGACGGCAATCCGGACGAACGGCACACGGTGCTGTATGACCGAATCGTGAGGCTCGGGGACAAACTCCTGCCGTGGGGCGCGTACTGATGACGGTCTATGTGACAGGCGATGTCCACGGCAGGGTCGAGTATGGGGCCAGCAGATTCGCCTTCAAATCTTGGCCGCTGGGGCGCACGCTGACGCGCGATGACGTGGTGATCGTGGCCGGCGACTTCGGCTTTGTCTGGGACGGCTCGAATGCTGAGAGGTATTGGCTCGACTGGTTCGAGTCGAAGCCCTGGACCACGTGTTTCGTAGACGGCAACCATGAGAACCACCACGCCCTGGCAGAACTGCCGGTGCGGGAGTGGAACGGCGGTCTCGTCCATGAGGTACGACCGCACGTGCTGCACCTCATGCGCGGAGGGGTATTCGACATCGCGGGAACCACGGTCCTTGCCATGGGCGGCGCCGCGAGCAACGACAGGCAGTATCGCAAGGAGGGGAGGAGCTGGTGGCCCGAGGAGATGCCGAGCGAGGAGGAGATGGGGCACTGCCGCGCCTCGCTCGATCGCGTGGGCTGGAGGGTCGATTGCGTTGTGACTCACGAGGCCCCTGCTGCCCTTGCTGAGGTGCTGTGCCGCGAGCATGGACGCGGGTATCGTGGCGACCGGCTGCAAACTTTCCTGGGCGAGCTCGAAGGGCGGCTCGACTATCGTATCTGGCTCTTCGGGCATTACCACGGCGACGAATGGCGCGACGACAGGCATCGCCTGGTCTATCGAGACATCGTGTCGATCGAAAGTGCTGCGCCCGGTTCTCAGTTCTAGAAACCCCCTAGAAATGCTCTAGAGGGTTTCTAGAAAATTAGATGCTATGTGGCCTACTCGCCCCTCATCTGGGTCATGACCTCGACCTTGGCCTCGGCCACGGCCGCCCGCTGTTCGGTTGCAGCGAGGCGGTCCTTGAGGGTGGCGACCTCGGCCATCAGGTCGCGCTGGGCCGGGAGTGCGTCGTTCAACTCGGCTTGGGCTTTCAGCGCGGCGTCACGCTCGCCGCGCAGGCGCTCGATCTCATCGACCATGGCCACGGCCTCGGCATGGAGCTGGACGACCTGCCTGTCGAGCTCCCTGGCATCGGCGAGGTATCTGACGCTCGCGGCGTGGAGCTCGTTGTTCTCGAGCTCGAGGCTCGCGGTATCGAGCTCGAACTTCTCCTCGATAAAGGCGACCCGCTCATTGCAGTCGGCCTCAAGTCTTTCGTTCCGGTCTCTCGCCTCGACGAGCTTGCGGTTGAATTCGTCGAGCTGGGCCCTGAGCAACGCGTTCTCGGTCCTGAGGTCGCCCGTCTCGTGCAGCAGCTTCTCCCGCCACGTCGCCTCGATCCGCTCGGCGGCCTCATCGAGGACGGACTTCACGCCGTAGATCTCCCTGATTTTCTTCTCGTCTGCCATGGTGCGGCACTCCAATCAACAACGGGCATGGCTCCGCCATGCCATATGGCTGGGAACAATGCACGGCCGCTGTTGATTTGTGTTCGCCCTGCGATCGGTGAGTTCTAA
Source organism: Oscillospiraceae bacterium (assembly GCA_963614405.1). Lineage (GTDB taxonomy): Bacteria > Actinomycetota > Coriobacteriia > Coriobacteriales > Coriobacteriaceae > Collinsella. The sequence goes on from CAVEDI010000167.1 coordinate 17,603, forward strand.
AAGGCGTCTCAAGTCATGCGTTCACGCAGGTTTTCAGTTGGAGAAATACCGCACGTTTTCATGGTAACACGTGCCTTAAAGAACGGGCGGCCATATCGATTCGTTGTAAATAGCGTCTACGACGTGTTGGTGGCAGGAGGTGAGGGCGTTAAAGATGTCGAGAGTGATTGTGGGAGTATTTTAGATACAGGCATGAGAAAGGGTCGAATCGAAGTGTCTGGCCGGACGCCAATTGTCCGGGAACTGTTTCGGTTCGACCCTGCTTCATTCTACATCCGCGGCATGTTCTTGTGGGCATCCTGACGGTGACCGACTCTCACGACCTCGATAGTCGGTTTGTGGGCTTAAAGTTTCGGAGGCTCCCAAGCGTTTTCAATCGCGGCGCGGTAGATTGCGGCGTAATTAAGCATCCAGCTGCCATCACCAACTTTTTGAATATACCCCTTATCCTTCAGAGAGGTATAGGCCCGGGATATCGTGTTCTTACTCAGGCGGTAGTGATCCTCAATCCATTTGCTTTTAGCGCAGAAGCCCATGGGCCGTTTGTTTTTGGAAGGTTTTCCAAACTTCCATACAAGGCCGAGGATGAGGCGCTCGGCGGCAACGGTGGTGACGCAGCACGCCCACTCGGGCACTGAAATAAAAATAGCCTTATCCATTTTTCCCGTAATCTCTCGTTGCTCAGTAGCATCATCGCTAAATATGTCGGAAATCGACGGAAGCTCGCTCATGTTTACCACCTAATCAAGGTGGGCGGTACGACCTTCAAGCTGCTTGAAAAGCTCGTAGAACGAGCTCTCAAACATGTAATTAGAGCGATGGATCTGGATGAGCTTGCCGGACTCTCGCATAAACTTGCGTGCGGTGTTTTCGCTCCAGCCAGTGAGTTCGCGGATATCGTTAACGCGGAGCAACCGATCGCACTGAGCGGCACCAGTGGGGAAAGTCGGTGTGGACGCCTGAGTGCTAATCTTTGGAGTAGCCATGATGAGCTATCCTTTCAATGAGGGCCCTCCCTGTGCTTGTAAGACGTACCAGGTTCATAAGCACTTGGGGGGCCGGTTTCTATGACTACATGCGTAGCCATCTGACAGCTTTAGCATGTATTAAAACTCATTAGATGTCAATCAAATAAAGCATCTACCTGCGGAAACGGTATTATAGTACCGTAATATTATGAAATAAACGATGAATGAAAAACATGCTATTTCTCGCTTCTCTGTATATAGGCGTTGATGAAGGCTTCGTAGCCTTTAACTGCTTTTATTTCTGATTGTTGAACGAGGCTTGTATACGTTTTGAGCGTGATATTGGGGTCCGCGTGGCCAAGAATACCTTGCACGCTTCTAACGTCCGATCCGTTCGCCAGCATAAAAGTGCTTACACAATGCCTGAGCTGATGCGGGCAGATGCCCTTATATAGTTTTCCGCCAGTCGAATTGTTCGGCTCATAGATTCCAAGATTGCAGCTAACTGCGAAATCGCGAAACCAATGGTTGAAGATGTAGTTTTTCATGTGACAGACAGTAGGGATCCCTTGCTCGACAGCAATATCGCTAATGATGGGAGTGCTGCCAGTCTGGGACAGCCCCAGAGAGGCCAGGAGCTCTTTTTGTATGGCTGACCATGATTGAAGACGTTCGGCCAAGGTTTCTCCAACGGGAATTTTGCGTTGGCTTTCTTGTGACTTGGGTGCCCTCAGTTCATGGTCGTTGGTGTACTGCCTGTCAATTTTCAAGGTTTTATTGGCAGGGTCCCAATCGCGCCATTCGAGGCCCAGCATCTCGCCTTTCCGCATACCCGTATACACTAGTACTAGTGTACCGACAGCTTCGGCGGTGAGCTCAATGTGTTGAAGACGTGTGCATAGGGTAGCTACTTGGTCGATTGTCAGTGATTCTCTTTTGTTGCGTGGTCTGCGAACATGAACGGTAGCGCAGGGGTTTCGGTCAATTATTCTCTTTGCGACTGCATTCGACAAAATCTGACGCAGTTTCGCATTGATTCGTACAAGCTCTGATGGTTTGTATTTTCCCGTACGACGAGCTTCGGCATATGTTTCTTCGATTAGATCGGGAGTTAGCCCCTCAATTGTCTGAAACGCACCGAATAGGTCTTCGATATGCCTGCAATCGTACGCTTCTCTTTCATAGCTCGTTGGCGCAAGCTCGGTGTCCCTATTTTCATGAAAGGCCCAGCAGTAGGACGCAAGCAAAGTGGGCTTTTTAGTTTTAGTGATCGTGCCAGAGGAGTTGATTTCAGCCAGCTTGGCCTGCATTGCAGCCTTAGCTTCTGTTTTAGTCTTGCAACGAACTGTATAAGTTGGGGATCGTTTGTAGCGCCCCGTCTTAGGGTCCTTGACTCCAAGGGAAAAATAATAGCGATAGGTGTTAGGTGATCTCTTGTCTTTCCAACACGTGCCTCTTCCGCTAATTAGTGGCTGTTCTGACATCTTTGCGCTCCGTTTCTTTGAATAGTTTTCAACAATTCATTGAGTGCAGTTTAGCTAAAGCTGTTAGTAATATGTTTGTAAAAGCGTAGGCTCAGCTACCGGAGGTAAAAGACACAAACTGCTATGTTTATCTGCGGTTATATGATGTTCAATGATGCTTGATGAATGGTAGGGGGTAGCATTAAATCATATCTCCTAAAGCGGGTGTCGACGGTTCGAATCCGCCCGGGGGCACCAGAGGAATATCGAGCCCGGTACCGCTACGGTGCCGGGCTCTTCTGGTTCATGTCATGTCTAAAACGAAGCGCCCGCTTGCTGGGGGAGCAAGCGGGCGCCTGTGAGCGAATATGTTTGCGGCGAAAGCCGCGATGAGCGGTGGGGTGGCGACTAGTTGGTCGTACCGGAATCGTCGCCCGTGCCCGAACCCGAGCCCGAACCCGAGCCCGAACCCGAGCCAGAAAGTGCGACCGTCAGCGTAATCGTGCTGTCGGTGGACTGCTTGCCAGTGGGGGAGACGCCCGTAACGGTGGCATCCTCGTTACCGCTTGCGGGATTGCCGTTCTGGTCACAGAAGCCAATGTTATAGAAGCCGGCGTTGTTGAGCGCGGTAACAGCGGCGGAAATGCTCTTACCGTACAGGTTGCCCGGGACGGTGGCCTTGCCGGACTTCTTGGCAATGACGACGGTAATCGTGGCGCCGGGCTTCTGCTTGCCACTGGGGTTCCAGCTGATCACGGTGCCCTCGGTAACCGAGTCGTTCTCCTGGTAGCTAACGTCGACGCCAAAGCCTGCCATATCGAGGGCGTTGCGCGCCTGGGCCTCGGTCATGTCGGTCAGATCGGGGACGGACGTGGTATCCGGGCCGCTCGAGACCTTGTACGAGATGGTCGTGCCCTTCGCGACTTCCTTACCGGCTCCGGTGCCCTGCTCAAAGACCTGGCCCTCATCGGCCTCGTTGGCCTCCTCGGAGGCGTTGCCCTTCAGGCCAACGCTTGCCAGCGCGGCCTCGGCCTGGTCCTTGGTCAGGCCGACAAGCTGGGGAACCTCAACCTTCTCGGAGGGCTTGGGGCCCTTGGAGATTACCAGGTTCACCTTGGTGCCCTTGGCCTTCTTGGTGTTGCCGTTGGGCGTCTGCTCGGCGACCTTGCCCTCGTCGACATCGTCGTTGTAGCTTTGGTCGATGGTGCCGACCTCGAGGCCGGCTTCCTTGATCAGCTCGACGGCAGTCTGCTGGTCCTTGCCCAGCACATCGGGCACGGTGACCTGCTCGCCGCCAAAGAGTCCTGTGGCAAAGGCCACCACGATGCCGATGACGGCAACGGCTGCCACCACGGCGGCGATGATCTTGTTCTTGTTGGATTTGGGCTTTTCGACCTCGTAGGAGCCGGTAGAGCCCGAAACCGAGCTACGGGCGGTATTCTGGCCGCTCACGCCCGAAACGGGACGCACCATGGCGCGCGTCTGATCGGAAAGCTCGCGAGTCTTGGTGGCGCCCAGCTCACCGGGGGCGCCGATGATGCGCGTGGGCTCCGAGACGTTGACGGCACGGCCCGACAGGTAGCTGTTGAGCACCTGACGCAGCTCGTCGGCGGTCTGGAAGCGGTTCGCCGGGTCTTTCTCCATGCACTTGAGGATGATGTGCTCAAGGTCGGCGTCGACACCGGAGTTGATCTGGCTCGGCGGAATAGGCAGCTCGTTGACCTGCTTGAGTGCGACCGAGATGGCGTCGTCACCGTCAAAGGGAACGCGGCCGGTGGCGCACTCATACATCACGACGCCCAGCGAGTAGATATCCGAGGTGGGGCCGAGGTCCTGACCACGGGTCTGCTCGGGGCTGACGTAGTGGGCGGTTCCCAGCACGTTGTTGTCTTGCGTGAGGTGGCTGTTCTTGGCGCGCGCGATGCCAAAGTCCATCACCTTGATGTTGCCGTCGGGCAGCACCATGATGTTCTGCGGCTTAATGTCGCGGTGGATGATCTCGTGCTTGTGGGCGACCGAAAGCGCGGAGCTGATCTGCGAGCCGATCTGGGCGACCTTCTTGGGGTCGAGGGCGCCGTGGCTCTTGATGCCGCTCTTAAGGTCGGTTCCGCGCAGGTACTCCATGACGATGTAATAGGTGTCGCCGTCCTTGCCCCAATCGTAGACGCCCACGATATAGGGGGAGGAGAGACCGGCTGCTGCTTGGGCCTCCTGCTTAAAGCGTGCGGCGAAGGTTGCGTCGCCGGCATACTGTGGCAGCATGATCTTGACGGCTACCGTGCGGTCGAGGACCTGGTCCTGTGCACGGTAGACGGTCGCCATGCCGCCTGTTCCCACCTTATCCTTGAGGAGGTATCTTCCCCCGAGGACCCTCTGTTCCATTCCTGCTCCTAACATAACTATTCGCTCAACGATGTGTGTAGTACCTACGATGTGGCCGCTGGGGCCGTGTGGCGCGTTGCCGCTAACTCTTCGGCCGCGGCGCGCCTCGGGTGTCCGATTCGATCATGGGCATCACGCTCCCTGTGCGGCAAGCGACGCGGTCAGGACGATGCCGGCGATCTTGGCGGCCTTGACGTCATGCTTGTCGTAATCCTCCAAGGCCACCGAGATGGCGACCGTGGGTGAATCGTAAGGCGCAAAGCCAACGAACATCGAGTTGACGTTGGTGCCGCCGGTCTCGGCCGAGCCGGTCTTGCCGGCGACCTTGACGCCGGGGATCTGGGCATCGGTGCCGGTGCCGGATTGGACGACGGCAAGCATGGCCTGCTTGACCTGGTCGGCCGTGGCGGAGCTGACGGCCTGACCCAGCGAGCGGGACTGCGTGGTCTTGACCACGGTTCCGTCCGGGGCGAGTACCTGGGCTACAAAGTACGGGTCCATGACCACACCACTGTTAGCGATGGCGGCGGCAATCACGGCGTTTTGCATGACGGTGGTCTGCGGGCCGGGCGTGTGGTCCATGCCGACAGGCTGGCCGGCGCCGGCCCAGGCGGTCTCCCACTCGGTCATGAGCGACGGGTCGGCCATGATGGAGGCCGCGGAGGTCAGGTCCTGGCCGAGCTTTTGGC
>CAVEDI010000168.1:0-2498 GCA_963614405.1 Oscillospiraceae bacterium
GCCATACGATCATGTCGGTGAGTTGCTCACCGTTGACCGTGAGCACGCGCATGCCCGGCTCGATACCCACATCCCATGCGGGCGACTCGGGACGCACGTTCTTAACGAGCGCGCCCTCACCCGGCTCGGGGTCGCGGCTGCGCCCGTAATCGGCCACCTCGGCGGCGTATGCGGGTACGGTCTGGTCCATGATTAGCGGCAAAGCTCCTTGATGCGCTCGACGGCGCGCTCGATGTGTTCTTGTGGGGTGGAGGCTCCGGCAGTGATGCCGATGTGGTGAGCGTCGGTAAACCACGCGGCCTGGAGCTCGGAAGCTTCCTCGATGTGATACGTGCGCTCGCAGGCGTCTGCGCAAATCTGCGCCAGGCGGCGGGTGTTGCCCGAGTTCTTGCCGCCCACCACGACCATGCAGTCGCAGCGGTTGGCAAGTGTGGCTGCTGCCTGTTGACGCTCACTTGTGGCGGCGCAGATGGTGTTGATCACACGCAGCTCCTGCACGCGCGGGGTGATAGCTGCCACGACCTCGGCGAGGTTCTGCGCGGTCTGGGTGGTCTGCACGACGAGGCCTACCTTGCCCTTGAACGACAAGGCGTTGGCGTCGGCGGCACAGCTCACGACCTGCGCATCATTGCCGGCGTGGCCTAGGATGCCCTCCACCTCGGGATGGCCCGGCTCACCCACGACGAGTACGCGGTAGCCCTCGCGCACCAGGCGCTCGGCTGCCATATGGACCTTCTTCACGTAAGGGCAGGTGGCGTCGACGACGTTAAGGCCACGCTCGCGAGCGGCATCGATCACCTGCGGCACCACTCCGTGCGCGCGAATGATTACGGTGCCCGATGCGGCGTCGTCCAGGTTCTCGGCCAGGCCAACGCCTGCCTCAGCAAGCTCGCGCACCACGATGGGGTTATGGATGAGCGGACCCAAGGTATGGACCTGATCGCTCTCCCCTGCCTGCGGCGCGGCGGCTAGCGCCATATCGAGCGCACGCTGTACGCCGTAGCAAGTACCGGCGTGGGCGGCGATCTCGATGGTAGGCGCGGTTGCCTGGTCGGACGCAGTCGCGGCGGTGTTCGTCACATTCTCGCTCATGGCTAGAACCTGCCCGGATGCTCGGCGCACAGCTCGTCTCGCATAGCGTAGACGCGGTTCATGGCCTCGGACTCAAACCATTCCAGGCGCTCCGTGCGTTTAAGCCCGGCCGGTGCGTCGGAAAGCGAGACGGCCTTGCCGGCGCGGATCCAGCATTTCTTGGGACGCATGATCTTTTTGCCCGCGGGCGTGATGTCGGACCAGCCGCAAATGGCGAGCGGGTTCACAGGTGCCTTGCCCATCTGAGCGATGAGCGCAAAACCGCCGTGGACCTCGGGCTTGATCTCGCGCGAGCGGATGCGCGTGCCCTCGGGGAAGATCAGAACGTCCTCGCCGCGCTGCAGCGCATGCTGGGCGGCGCGCAGGCACTTCATATCTGCAGTACCACGCTCCACGGGGATGCCGCCAACGCGGCTAAAAGCCCAGCGCACAATCTTGCTCTTGGCGAACTCGGACTTAAAGATGGGACGAATGCGGCGCCCCCCAAAGAACAGCGCCGTCTCCACGGCCAAGAGCTCGGCCATCGAGGTGTGGTTGCAGATGACCACGCTTCCGCGGCCGTCCTGGCGCTCAAACAGCAGGTCAGCGTCCTCGACCTTCCAACGCCACATGAGCTTGGAGAAGACCCACAGAATAGCCATGACTACGACGACGGTGCCGCGGATGAGCGCTGGGAACTCTGCATAAGGAGCGTTGTAATAATCCTCGGGCGTCTGCTTAAACAGGCGCATGGGCTACCTCCTTTGGTTGATGAGGTCCTCGATTATCGAGACGACCTCATCGATGGTGTGGGCGGTGGAGTCGACGTGCACGGCGTCCTCGGCGGGTACGAGCGGTGCGACCTCGCGGCTGCTGTCGAGCTTGTCGCGCTGCTTGAGGGCGCCGAGGGTCTCGTCGACCTCGGCCTCGAGCTGCTCTTCGGTGAGCGGCTGGGCGTCGTTTTGGTGGCGCTGCAGCACGCGGCGGCGGGCGCGCTCGCGCGGGTCGGCGGTCAGGAAGACCTTGACCTGTGCGTTAGGGAACACGACGGTACCGATGTCGCGACCCTCGGCCACGATATCGCGGTCCTCGGCGGCGCGGCGCTGGTGGATGAGCATGGCGGCGCGCACGCCCGGGTAGGCCGAGACCTTGGACACGTTGGCGTCGACCTGCGGGGTACGAATGGCGGCCGAAGCGTCCTGGCCGTCGATGGTCAGGCGGGTGTCTTCGCCAGTGCCGTTGGTAAAGCGGATCTCGATCTGCTCGGCGAGGGCGTCGATGGCCGTCTCGTCGTCCAGATCGATGCCGCGGTCGAGCGCGGCGAAGGTGACGGCGCGATACATGGCGCCCGTGTCGAGCTTGTTAAAGCCCAGCTGGCGGGCGATCTCCTTGGCGATGGTGGACTTGCCGGAACCGGCGGGGCCGTC
>CAVEDI010000169.1:0-7240 GCA_963614405.1 Oscillospiraceae bacterium
TCGACACCGCCGAGTTCGCGATCCCCGGCCTTGACGACGAGTTCCGCGTCATCGTCTCCCCGTGGATTCTGACGGTGCTCGTGACCGACCGCCTGGCTCGCTACTACGAGACGGTCACCAAGCACAACCTCAAGTATCGTCGCTACTATCACCAGTTCGACTACTAAAGAAAACGGGTGCGGGAACGTGCCGGGCTATTGAGAGGAACACAGAATGAGACAGTACATCATCGCCAGCCATGCGCACTTCGCCACCGGCATCAAGGAGAGCGTCGAGCTGCTCTCGGGCGCTCGCGACAACGTCCACGATCTTTCGATGTTCGTCGATGGCCGCATGGACGTGGCCGAGGAGGCCCAAAAACTGCTGGCAGGCATGTCTGCCGACGATGATGTCGTTGTCTGCACCGACCTCTTTGGCGGTAGCGTTAACAACGAGTTCACCAAGATCGTCCAGACGCGTCCCCGCACGTACCTCGTTACCAACATGAACCTTCCTCTGCTCATCCAGCTGCTGTTCTCTGACGAGTCGGCGCCGGTTGAGGAGACGATTCGCGCCATCGTCGCTGCGGACGATACGCGCGTGAAGTTTGTCAACGATCTTTTGGTCGATGACGAGGAGGAGGAAGAGTTCTAATCCGCAGCACCTACTGACACGCCGTATGACGGCACAAGACCTTTGGGGGGTCACATTATGATTCAGCTACTTCGCGTTGACCATCGCCTGCTTCATGGCCAGGTCGCAGTTTCCTGGGTTCAGGGCCTTGGCTCCAACTGCATCTTCTGCGTGGGCGATAAGGTCGCTAACGACCCGGTGTGGAAGACGACGCTCAAGATGGGCAAGCCTGCCGGCTGCAAGCTCGTCATCAAAGATATGGAGCATGCAATCGAAGCTATCAACTCGGGCGTGACCGACAAGTACAAGATGATCATCTGCGTCGCCACTATCGCTGAGGCAAAGCAGCTTGTTGAGGGCTGCCCGCAGATCAAGTCGGTCAACCTGGGCAACACCAAGCCCAAGGACGAGAAGCGTCCCGACGCTCGTCAGGTCTCTCGTCAGATCTTCCTGACCGCGGCCGAGGAAGCCGATGTGCGCGAGATGCTGGATCGTGGCGTTGAGGTCGAGATTCGACCCCTGGCCGATGACCCCAAGGTCGACTGCGCCAGCGTGCTCTAGGCGTTCAATTTCGAAGAGTCTGAGCTCTTCGTAGTGTCCTATATGGAAAGGGGGATGTATGCTTACCCAAGCAATCCTCATCGGACTTATCGCCGCATTTGGTAAGTTCGACTGCCAGCTCGGTACGCTCTACGCGTTCCGCCCCATCGTCCTGTGCCCGCTCGTGGGCCTGGTGCTGGGGGACCTGCAGACTGGTCTTGCCGTTGGCGCCAGCCTGGAGCTGCTGTTCATGGGTTCGGTTTCCATCGGCGCCTACGTGCCGCCTAACGAAACCATCGGCGGCGTGCTCGCCTGCGCGTTTGCCATTCAGCTCGGTCAGGGTACCGAGACGGCCATCGCGCTCGCCATGCCCATCGCTGTCCTTTCGCTGACGATCGGCAACATTACTAGTGCCTTGTTCACCGTGTTTGTCGATATGGCAGACAGGTTCGCCCTCAAGGGAAACCTTAAAGGCATTTACGCCGTTCATTGGGGCATGGGTCTTTGGGGCTGCCTTGAGTATTTCCTGCTGTGCGGCGGCGCCTTCTATCTGGGCTCCGATGCCATCCAGGGCCTGCTCGACTTCGTCCCGTCCTTCATCATTGATGGTTGCGGCGTTGCCGCCAACATCCTGCCGGCCATGGGCTTCGCCATGCTCGGCCGCCTGGTGCTCACCAAGCAGCTCGTGCCCTTCTACTTCCTGGGCTTCCTGCTGTGCTCCTACGCCAACGTGCCCGTCCTGGGCGTCGCCCTGATCGCCATCATCATCGGCATCGACAAGTTCGACCTGCTCGGCCTGGGCGGAGCCCAGCCCCAGCTCTCCGCGGAAGGGGATGAGGACGATGACTTCTAGTCCCGAGAACAAGATCACGCGCTCCGACCTCGTCAAGAGCGCCGTCAACGTCGGCGCCCTGGGCATGGAGTTCTCCTGGACCTACTACAAGCAGATGAACATCGCCTTCTGCCTGATGGTCGCCAACATGCTCAAGAAGATCTACGCCGGCCGCCCCGACGACTACGCCGCGGCCCTGCACCGCCACTGCGCGTTCTTCAACATCACCGTCCAGTTTGCCCCGTTCGTCGGCGGCATCGCGATGGCCATGGAGGAGAAGGTCGCCCGCGGCGAGATCGAGCCCGAGAGCGTCAACGACGTCAAGGCCGCCCTCATGGGTCCGCTGTCCGGCATCGGCGACTCCATCTTCCTGTCGACGCTGCGCGTGGTCGCCGCCGCGGTGGGCATCAGCCTGTGCCAGGCCGGCAACCCCTTCGGCCCCATCGCCTTCCTGCTCATCTACAACGTCCCCGGCTTCGCGCTGCGCATCTGGGGCGCCGTCAAGGGCTACGAGCTGGGCGTGGGCTTCCTGGACGAGGCCCAGAGGACCGGCCTCATGCAGAAGATCATGACCTGCGTGGGAATCGTGGGCGTCATGGTCGTGGGCGCCATGTGCAAGGACATGTTCTGGGCCAGCATCCCGGTGGCCATCGGCTCGGGCGAGGACGCCCAGACCCTCCAGGACATCCTGGACGGCATCATGCCCGGCATGCTCGGCATGATCGCCTTCTGGCTGTACTACTGGCTGCTGTCCAAGAAGATCAACCCCATGGTGCTGATCGTGGCCACCATGGTCGTGGGCATCATCGGCGCGTTCTTCGGCGTGCTGGCGTAGGTTCCTGCGTTCTATTCTGCCCCCAAGGGAAACGGCGACCCATTGCGGTCGCCGTTTTTTATTACCGAAAGCTAGCCGGAGGTGCTTCGTGATTCGATCTGACAATCCATCCGATAATGGCGTGAGCGGGGCGATGTATCTATTTGGCACGGCGCTCTTGTGGAGTTTTATCGGCATCCTCGTTCGCGCCAATTCGCAGTCGGCTCTTTTGATCGGTGCCGTTACGGCAATATTTATGGCGCTCTTTATCCTGCTCGTCGGTAGGCCTGTCCTCCGCGTCAGCCGTCTTATTGCCCTTGTGGCCGTCTGCAACTTCGTGACGGGCACCACGTTTAACTTTGCCAACCAGCTCACGACGGTCGGCAACGCGATCGTCCTGCAGTACACCTCGATGATTTTCGTTATCGTGTATCAGTCGCTCGCAACTCGCACGTTGCCCTCGCCTGCGAAGATTGCCTCCGTGGTGGTTGCTTTTACGGGTATGGGACTTTTCTTTTTAGGCGATTTGAGCGCCGAGGGCATGCTCGGCAACCTGCTTGCCGTCATTTCGGGAGCCACCTTTGGGCTGTGTTTCTTTTTAAACTCTCGCCCCGATGCGTCGCCCATGGTGTCCTCGCTCATCTCCTGCGGCATCTCGATACTGCCGATCGTCTATTTTGCCGGCGACCTAGGCTCCGTAAAACCCTTTGAGTGGGGGCTTATGCTGGTGCATGGCCTTTTTTGCAGCGGCCTTGCGAGTGTGCTGTATGCCAAGGGGATTGCGCGCACTAACGCGTTTGCGGCCAACTTGGTTTGCATGAGCGAGGTCGTGCTCGCTCCCTGCTGGTCGGCGCTCCTCTTTGGCGAGGTCTTTCGCTGGAACGAGTTTTTGGGCGCGGCGATAATCGTTTTGGTGATTGTAGGCAACTTGGCATACGATGCCTTTGGCGATGGCTTTCTGGTGGCGCTTGTCCGCCATCGAAACAAAGAGCGCGCCTGATGGGATACGTCTGCCGTTTACGGTAAAAAACACCCCGCTGAGCGAGTGGTATTAAATAGTAAGAACCTGCATATCTATAATTGGTATCAAATCATTTGTGCCTGGAATAGGTGTTAACAGCACACCAGGTACGCTTCGGGCCGTGTGGTCGAGTTTCCGGATTGATATCAACAGCGCGCGCGACGGTGACCGGCTATGACTCGAGATTTCCTATTTTGGAGGAACCATGCTTACCCAAGCAATCCTCGTCGGCTTAGTCGGAGCTTTTGGAGGCCTCGACTACCAGCTCGGCACCCTCTACGCGTTCCGCCCCATCGTCCTGTGCCCGCTCGTGGGCCTGGTGCTGGGGGACCTGCAGACTGGTCTTGCCGTTGGCGCCAGCCTGGAGCTGCTGTTCATGGGTTCGGTTTCCATCGGCGCCTACGTGCCGCCTAACGAAACCATCGGCGGCGTGCTCGCCTGCGCGTTTGCCATTCAGCTCGGTCAGGGTACCGAGACGGCCATCGCGCTCGCCATGCCCATCGCTGTCCTTTCGCTGACGATCGGCAACATTACTAGTGCCTTGTTCACCGTGTTTGTCGATATGGCAGACAGGTTCGCCCTCAAGGGAAACCTTAAAGGCATTTACGCCGTTCATTGGGGCATGGGTCTTTGGGGCTGCCTTGAGTATTTCCTGCTGTGCGGCGGCGCCTTCTATCTGGGCTCCGATGCCATCCAGGGCCTGCTCGACTTCGTCCCGTCCTTCATCATTGATGGTTGCGGCGTTGCCGCCAACATCCTGCCGGCCATGGGCTTCGCCATGCTCGGCCGCCTGGTGCTCACCAAGCAGCTCGTGCCCTTCTACTTCCTGGGCTTCCTGCTGTGCTCCTACGCCAACGTGCCCGTCCTGGGCGTCGCCCTGATCGCCATCATCATCGGCATCGACAAGTTCGACCTGCTCGGCCTGGGCGGAGCCCAGCCCCAGCTCTCCGCGGAAGGGGATGAGGACGATGACTTCTAGTCCCGAGAACAAGATCACGCGCTCCGACCTCGTCAAGAGCGCCGTCAACGTCGGCGCCCTGGGCATGGAGTTCTCCTGGACCTACTACAAGCAGATGAACATCGCCTTCTGCCTGATGGTCGCCAACATGCTCAAGAAGATCTACGCCGGCCGCCCCGACGACTACGCCGCGGCCCTGCACCGCCACTGCGCGTTCTTCAACATCACCGTCCAGTTTGCCCCGTTCGTCGGCGGCATCGCGATGGCCATGGAGGAGAAGGTCGCCCGCGGCGAGATCGAGCCCGAGAGCGTCAACGACGTCAAGGCCGCCCTCATGGGTCCGCTGTCCGGCATCGGCGACTCCATCTTCCTGTCGACGCTGCGCGTGGTCGCCGCCGCGGTGGGCATCAGCCTGTGCCAGGCCGGCAACCCCTTCGGCCCCATCGCCTTCCTGCTCATCTACAACGTCCCCGGCTTCGCGCTGCGCATCTGGGGCGCCGTCAAGGGCTACGAGCTGGGCGTGGGCTTCCTGGACGAGGCCCAGAGGACCGGCCTCATGCAGAAGATCATGACCTGCGTGGGAATCGTGGGCGTCATGGTCGTGGGCGCCATGTGCAAGGACATGTTCTGGGCCAGCATCCCGGTGGCCATCGGCTCGGGCGAGGACGCCCAGACCCTCCAGGACATCCTGGACGGCATCATGCCCGGCATGCTCGGCATGATCGCCTTCTGGCTGTACTACTGGCTGCTGTCCAAGAAGATCAACCCCATGGTGCTGATCGTGGCCACCATGGTCGTGGGCATCATCGGCGCGTTCTTCGGCGTGCTGGCGTAAGGGCCCGGCTGCATAGATTTTCGTTGCAACCTGGAAAGGGGATGGAGCAGGCCTATGCCCTCCATCCCTTTTTGTATAGAAGGAGTTCGTATGTTCGCGAAAGATCGCGAAGCAATGCGCCTGACGCCGGCAGAGGTCAGGCTGATTCTTATTGAGTCCCTGCAGTGGTGCGCCAACAACGCGGTCTACTTTTTGGGGCTTATCGGTGCGGCCACGTATGATCTGGCCGGCACGGCCTTTTTGGTTGCCGCCATTACGCTCGTGCGCAATCTTATGACGTCGGCGGGCAATATGGTGTCGGGCTCGGTCATCGACCGCTTTGGACCGCGCCGGACGTCGTTTGTGACGTGCGTGATTACGGCGGTGCTATCGCTTGGCGTGGGGTTGGCGCCGTTGTCTGTCCCCGGGCTTGTGTTTGCCGCGTGCGTCTTGGGGCTTGCGGGCGGCTTTATCAACACCTGTACGCATGCGTTTCCGGGATACCTGGAGTCGACCACCGAGGGCCGTACCCGCGTGAACGGTCTCATGGTGTTCTACAGCAATATCGCCTATACCGCTGGCCCGCTGCTCGGTGGTGCCATCGTGAGCTGTTTTGCCACGCAATCGGTCTATCTGCTCATGGCGGGCATGATGGGTGTGGCGGCCGTGCTCTCCTTGGGCTGTCACGAGTGTGTTGCTCCCGCAAAAGGGGAGAAGCCGAAGGGCGGCATTCTGGGCGGCATGGCCGAGGGCGCGCGACTTACGTTTCGCGACCACGACCTGCGCCTTATCTTTATCTCGGGCTTTCTGGGCTTCTTTGCGTTTGGCGCGTTCGATTCGCTGGAGTCGTTGTTCTATCGCGATGTGCTCAACGTGGATATCGTCTGGCTGGGCTGGCTGTCCTCGGTCGTGGGCCTCACTTCCTCGGTGGGCGCGTTCATCCTGACCAAGCTTTCTGCCCGCCATGTCAACCTGCGATTGCTGCTCGGCGCGCTCATGGCCGTGGGCATTGGGTCCATGGTGTACGTGGGCACCGATATGCTGGGGGTCGCGATTATCGGTCAGGCGATTAACGGTCTGGCCTGGGGATTCCTGGAACCGCTGCAGATGATCTTGATTCAGGAGCGCGCTGACATCAAATACCTGGGGCGCATTACCGGCTTTGTGCGTTTTGGCCTGATGAGCGCCGGCGTGCTGCCGCTGCTGGCGGCTCCGTTTTTGGCGGAGGCTTTGGGTGTCCAGACGGTACTGTTTGGGGCATCGACCATTATTGCGCTGGTAGGAACGCTGTTCTTTGTCACACAAGGGAGGCGCCAGAGGCGTTAGCTATACATTCAATTCTAATTTAATACCACTCACCAGAGAATTTCGACCGTTCACCGAGGATTGGAGCAGATTGATAAGTGGTATTAAAAACACATTAGGTGTATGTCTATAATTGGTATCGAAAAGAAACGCGATGTATAGAGTTGCGTGCAGGACAGAAAGGAAAAGCCATGAAGGAAACCGAGAAGATCGAGATCATGCACTTTAGCCAGGAGGGCTACGTCGAGGACGGCAAGAACGTCTACGAGACCGGCAAGAAGATGATTGAGCTCGCCGACAAGGTCGCCGACGAGGGCTACGACGCCGTGTTCCTGATGGGCGTC